>DAIUET010000006.1:0-23260 GCA_036845045.1 Gemmatimonadaceae bacterium
GGTGCGTTGCGCTCCTGGTGCGTTGCGCTCCTGGTGCGTTGCGCTCCTGGTGCGTCGCGCTCCTGGTGTGTCGCGCTCCTGGTGCTTCGCGCTCCTGGTGCTTCGCGCTCCTGGTGCCCTGCGCTTTTTGATCTCCTCAGGCGTTCGGCTTCCGCCCCCGGAGTGTCGGCTGCGACGCCAGCCAGTCGTGGTACGACGTGCGCTCCTTCGACATGCGGGCGTAGAGGTCGCGCACCACCCGGTCGAGATCGTTGATGTCGTCGCGCAGGTGCTGCGCCTCCTCGCGGCGGATGGGGATGCGCAGCTCCAGCTCCCCGATCTGCCCCTCGCGAATCCGCAGCGATTCCTCCAGTTCGTCGATCTGCGCCTGCACCTTGGCCTGGGCCGCGAATCCCCGCTCCACGCTCCGCACGTCCGCCAGCGCGCCGGTAGCGATATGCTGCGCGATCGCTTCGAGCGTCTTGTTGGACCGCATCAGCTCGCGGCGCTCGGTCTCGGCCGAAAGGTTGAGGGCCTGCAACCGCGACTCGATCTCGATGACCTCGGCCGAAATGGTCTCATACCGCTTGCGGCGCTCGTCGAGCAGGTCTTCCTGCAGGCGCAGGTCTTCGACCCACGTCCGCATCTTCCGCTCGTGCGTCTGGATCGTCTCCTCGGTCACGCGGCGGCGCGCATCCTCGTCGCGCACCTGCCGGTACGACCGCAATGCCCACTCTTCGAAGCGCTGCGGCGTCATCGGCGCGCCCACGCGGGCCCGGTCATGTGGGTCCAGGTGCTCGTCGAACTTCCCCTGTGAGTAGTCCGTGTAGAGGCTCTGGAGCTGTTCACTGTAGTAGATCGCGACGCTGCGCGGCTGAAACAGCTTCAGGATCAGGAGGCCGAGAAACAGGAAGCTCAGGAACACCGCCAGCGCGACCTTGGCGCCCGAGTAATCCGGATTGTCCATCATGATGTCGAGCACTTCACTGCGCGACCGCAGGCCATCGTCGAGCAGCGGAACGCCAAAGCGCCGGGCGAGTTCGGTGCCTGGCGAGTTGTCGTACGCGAACAGCACGCTGTCACGCTCGTTCGCGATGGCGGCGGTGCGACGCTGCAGGTCCGTGATGCGCTGCTCGATCGCGATCACCGCCGCCCCGCGCCCGTAACGACCTGACGGTCCCTGTCCGGAGGCCTCGGCGATTCCGGCCGTCTGCGCCTGGTTCAATGCGCTGTCGAGGGGCCCGAGCTGCTGCTCGTATTTCGTGGCCAGCGCCTCACGCGACGCGGCAATGGCCGAGCGATTCCGTGCCGCGATCGTGTCGATGACGTCGCGGCGGAAGACCAGTTGGGCCAGGAACGGCGCCGTGATCCACAAGGAGACCACCACGATCACGCCTCGGATCGCGAGGCCGGCGTAGAACTTCCGCTGCTCGACCTCGCTCGAGAGCTGGTCGTCGGTGGCGAGCAGCTTGTGGTAGTACGCGCGCGACGTGTCCATCGTGACGAACGTCGCGTCGACGAGCCAGATCACGAAGAAGAGGCTCACCGCTGCCGCCAGTCCGGTGAGGAACGACATGAAGCCGCTGCCGAACAGCGACCCGACGTAGCCCCACGACACCGCCTCGGCGGTCGCCATGATCAGGATCAACACGCGGGCGCAGAAGATCCAGAACCGCGCGGTCGGGGACAGGAGCTGGTCGCCGTGTGGCCGAAGCGTGAACTGCGAGAGCAACGAACGGACTTCACGGCCCAGCGACTCCCAACGGTCCGTTCGACGGGGGAACGGAGTAACCTCACGAAGGGTGAGGTCGCGTGTTGGCGCAGGCTCTCGTTTTAGTGCACGCATCTACTGCTTTGGCGACTTCTCCCGGTACGCCGCAGTCGTGCGCGGCCAATCACCACAGCTTCGCAATCGCCTTTTCCCCATCGGAGTTGCGCGATGCTTCTCGGCCTCAACAATACATGGAAGCACAACGCACGCGCCACGCCCTCTTTTTTGTGATTACCTCCGCCCGACTGGTCCGTATCATCCGACGCCGCACCGTCGGTAGTTTGCACGTTCGGCTGCCCGCGGTCTTGCGATGCGAGCCGTTCATCGGGCTGCTCTGTACTCGGACGGCGCATTCTTGTCATGCGAGGCTTCCCAGAGGGGATCGGAGGACGCGACATGAACTTCAGGATTGCGTTTGCGGCACTGACGCTGACAGGGGCCGGCCGCGCAGCTGCGCAGGACGTCTGCCACCCATTGGAGTCGAACGCAGTGCGGTCCGTCAACGCATTGTTCGACTCCACGGCGCTCGCTTCACGCATGCCCATCGGGACGCTGGGTGATTTCGGAGAACTGCAGATCACGGTTGTTACGGGTTCGAAGCCACGCGGCTACATCGTAAACTCGGATCCGGCCGACACCACCGCGTCGGGGTTCATCGGCCAGGTGCTCGGTTCGTTGCGACCGTCGCGGTCCGCGCCATCCGCGTTCCGGCTTCACGTGACGTTTGGCGCATCGCCAACGATGGCGGTTGCGCCCGCGCTGCTGTGTGACCCAGTGGCACTGACCGAGCCAAAGCCCGTCAGCTACACGGTTGTCGTGCCCTCGTCGGCTCGTGGTAGCGTCGGCGCGGCTGGAACGGGCCCGCGCCGTGTAACCCCGAGTGTTCGTATCGGGGTGAATGGCGAGGTGCTCAGGGTGGACGTCGGCGGCGGGACGGGGAACTCCCAGCTCGACCGGTCGATACAGCAGTCGTTTCAGGCACAGCGGTGGAGGGCGGCAACCCTGGACGGTCGTCCCGTTTCAGTGATTGTCACCGGGAAGAAGGTTGAGATCGTCCGCTGACTGAACCCTGGGATACCGACCGGCCGCTGACGCTGGAGGGGGCCGCGGCCCTCATCGCGGCAGCGTTTCCGTCGATCACCTCCCGGGGAGTAGAATTCCTTGGTTCCGGTTGGGAGTTCGATGCCTACCGAACCGTCGACGGTTGGGTGGTCCGGTTTCCCCGTCGTGCCGATGCGGCGACGCTTTTCGAGAAGGAGAGTCGAGCCCACCGACTGGTGGCGGGCGTGCTCCCCGAGGGAATCACCATTCCACGCGTCGAGAGGGTAGCCGCGCCGGTACTGGCTTTCCCCTATCCCTTTGCGGCCCACCGTTTCATTCCCGGAGTTCCAGCCGACGAAGTGAGGCCTGCATTGCTTCCGTCGCTGGCCCGGCAAATCGCCGCCACGCTGGGCGCGATACACGCGGTTCCTGAACGAGACGCCCGCAACGCAGGGATTACCGAGCCGGATTTCGATGAGGAGGGGGCCAGGCATTGGATCAACGAGGGGCTGAACGCGCTTCCGACGCTCCGGGGATCACAGCCGCTCGTCGATGCCGCGGCGAACTGGGTCAGGCGCACGCCGTTTCCCCTCCCGCGCTATTCGGGTCCCCGTCGCCTGATTCATCAGGACCTTTCGCCCGAACACATCCTGGTTAATCCGGCTACCGGTGTGCTCACGGGAATACTCGACTGGACCGACACGATCCTCGGCGATCCTGCGCGCGACTTCGTGTTCCTGGTGGCCTGGCGGGGTTGGTCGTTCACAGAGGCCGTGCTGGGCGCCTATCCACACACCGTCGACGCGGGATTCCGGGACCGTCTGCGCTTCATGGCACGATTGCTCACGCCGGTCTGGCTCGGATATGCAATCGCGCGAGGTACGGAGGTGGAGAAGCTGACGACCTGGGTCAGGAATGCCTATGCGCCCGATCTCCACGACATTCAACCGTCGGGTTCTCGCCGGCGGTAACCGCAGGGGGGTACATGCTTCGCATTCGCCGTGAGGATCTTCCGTTTCGTGGGAGTTCCCACCATTTCGTCGGAGCCGACCAGGGAGACGTCAATGTTTCGGTGTTCCTGTTTCACGGCGAGCCGGGATCGGGGCCCAGGCCGCATGTGCACCCCTACGACGAAATCCAGTTCATCCAGGCAGGGAAGGGTCTCTGGACCGTGAACGGGAAGGAATTCGAGGCCGGCGCAGGCGACATCCTGGTCATCAAGGCGGGAGAAGTGCACGGTTTCAGGTGCACCGAGGGGCCGCTCATCCAGCTCGACGTGCACCTGAGTCCGCGGTTCATCCAGGAGTATCCGTCGACGGCCTAGTCGCTCCGGAATGCGATGGCGGGATCGACGGTTGCCGCGCGCCGCGCTGGAATCGCACTGGCGACGCCAGCGACCGCCAGCATCGACATGATGACGAGGGCATACGTCATGGGATCACTGGGCTCGATGCCGAACAGCACATCGCGGAGGTAGCGGGTCAGCCCGAAGGCCGCCACCAGTCCGATGGCGGTGCCCGCGGCCGCCATCAGCAGACCGCGCCGCACGACCATGGACAGCACCGCGCTGCGCGGCGCGCCAAGGGCGATGCGAACGCCGATCTCGCGCTGCCGGCTGCTGACGAGGTAGGACAGTACCCCGTAAAGTCCGACGGCGCCCAGCACCAGGCCTAACGTGCCGAACAGTCCCAGGAGGACGGTGAGCAGACGGGGGCGAGCGACCGCTTCGCCGATAATACGGTCGAACGTTGATATGGACGTGATGGTCTGCTCGCGGTCCACCGACCAGATCGCGTCGCGCACGGCGCCCGCAATGGCCAGGGGATCCCCCTGCGCGCGCGCCACGAGCGTGACCTGCACGCGAGAGTTCATCATGTTGTTGATGTAGACCGTGGGCTCGACCGGTTCCTCGATGGCCGTCTGCCTGATGTTGTTGACGACGCCGATGATCGGGAGTCGCGCCTGACCGAGTCCAAGAGTCTTGCCGACGGCGCTCGAACCGGGAAAGTGTTCTTCGGCGAAGGCGCGATTGACGATGACCGTCGGCGTCCCGGTAAAGACCGGTGGTGCACCCGGAGTCGGAGCGCTGAGCGCCCCGTCCTGCACCGTGTATTCGCGGCCCTCGGCCATGCGGGCACCAATAGTGGCAAAGTAGCCGTCGCTGATGTGAATGAGCGGTACCGCCGGCGGCTGCTCACCCGGGCCTGGCGCTGATCCTTCCGGCATGACGCCGATCCGTTCGCCGTTGCCGCGAAACGGCGCGTGCTTGACGGCGGCGACTGACGCCAGCCCGGGTACCGTTCGAACGCGGTCAATGATTGCGCGGTACACCAGCCGATGCGATTGGCCGGTGTGGCGTGACGTGTTGATCGTGAAGTTGACGGCGAGGAGCCTGTCGGGGCGGAAACCGAGGTCCACGCGCAGCAGGTTGATGAAACTCCGGGTCATCAGGCCGGCGCCGACGATCAACACGACCGCCAATGCAACCTCCGCGATCACCAGTCCGGTGCGGAGCCGCTGGCCGCCGCCGGAGACGAGGCCTCGTCCAGCCTCACGCAGGGACCCCTGCAGGTCAGTGCCCCGGGCGCGAAGCGCGGGGGCCAGGCCGAACAACACGCCTGTCACGATCGACGCCAGTACCGCGAAGGCAAGGACGGTCGCGTCGAGGCCGATCTCGCTGGTGCGCGGCAGCTGCCCCGCCGACAGGGCGATCAGGGCCCGCACTCCGAACGTCGCGCCGGCCACGCCGACCGCGCCGCCGATGAGCGACAGGAGCAGGCTCTCGGTGATCATCTGCCTGACGACTCGTCCGGGTGTCGCGCCGAGCGACAATCGGAGCGCGACTTCGCGCTCGCGGATCGTGGACCGGGCCAGCAACAGACTGGCGACATTCACGCAGGTCATCAGCAGGACGAAGCCAACCGCGCCCAGCAGGGCCACCAGCCCCCGGCGCACGCTGCCGGTGATCGCGTCGGCCAGCGGTATCACGGTCGCCTCGCTCCAGTTCGCGTTCTCCGGATGGGTCGAGGCGAGCCGCCGCGTGATCGTGTTCAGGTCCTGGCTCGCCTGCGCCAGTGTCGTCCCGTCTTTCATCCGGGCCACCACGTCGAGCACCCGGACGGGCCGGATGCGCGGGATGGCGTTGTCCGGAATGGTCGAATAGGGGATCCAGGCCTCGGTCCTGTCGGACGGGAACCGCATTCCCGGTCGCAAGACGCCCACGATGCGGTACGGCGCACCGTTGATCGTGGCCGTGGAATCGATGACGCCCGGGCTCGCGCCGAAGCGGCGCTGCCAGAAGCCGTGCGCCAGCACGATGACGCGATCGTCGCCGCCACGGACCATCTCGTCCTCCCGCGGCAGGCGACCCAGCAGCGGCTGCACGCCTAACGTCGGGAAGAAGCCGGGCGTGACGAACGCCACCGACAACCGTTGCGGGTCGCCCGGACCGGTCAGGTCCACTCCGCTGCCGCCGTCGGCGAACCACCAGCCCCCGATGTCGGCAAGCTGCGCCCGTTGTGCACGCCAGTCGTCGAGATCGATGGGCGAAACCGTGACCCGCCTCGCGTTGGCCTCCGGATTCGCCGACCAGACCCGCACCAGCTGTTCGGGCCGGGGGAAGGGAAGCGGCTTGAAGACGATCCCATGCACCACCGAGAAGATCGCGGTGTTGGCGCCCACACCCAGCGCGATCGTCAGGATCGCGGTGAGGGTGAACGTGGGGGCGCGCCGGAGGGTCCGCAGCCCATAGGCCAGGTCCTGGCGCAACTCGCTCATGAAATCCCTCCGACGCCGCTGGTGCTCGATGTCCGTGTCGACGCGGCGGATGTAATCCCGGGCGTCCTCCATATCGCCGAATTCGTGGAGGGCGCGGGCACGCGCCTCGTCGCGCGTGGCTCCTTCGCGCACCAGCGCATCGGTGCGCGCGTCGATGTGGAACTGCAGCTCGGTGTCGATGTCGCGGCCGATCATGGTGCGCGAGCGACGCCAGAACTGGGGAACCCGCGGCGTCATGCCGGCTCCAGCACACGGAAGACCGCGGCCGCATAACGACGCCAGGCGGATTCCTCGCTCTTCAGGCGTTGCCGGCCGGCAGCGGTCAGGCGGTAGTACCGCGCGCGGCGGTTGTTCTCTGACAACCCCCACTCGGCACTGACGGCCCCGGCCCGTTCGAGGCGATGCAGCGCCTTGTAGAGCGGCGCGTCCTCGATCTCGATCGTGCCCTCGGTGCGCTCGCGAATCCAGCGCGAGACGGCGTACCCGTGCATCGGCTGCTGCCAGGCCAGTGTACGCAGGATCAGCACATCCAGCGTGCCCTGCAGGAGCTCCATCGCGTCACGGTTCATCCCTTCCCCTTCCCAGGTATGGGGACAATACCACACGATGGGCCCCTGCTTCGCAAGTGTGGGCGGCGCGTTATTCCGCTCCGATCGCCTCCATCGGCCGGATCCGCGCCGCCCGTCGTCCCGGAATCCAGCTCGCCAGAAGCGCCGAACCCAGGAGCAGGGTAGCGACCGCGGCGAAGGTGGCCAGGTCCATCGGGTTCACGCCGTAGAGCATGGCCCGGATCCGGTTCACCATCAGCAGCGTCACGCCGAGTCCGATCGCGCTCCCGATCGCCGCGTACCGCATCCCCCGGAAGACCACGAGGCGCGTGACGGTTTCCGGCGGCGCGCCCAGCGCCAGGCGCACGCCAAGCTCACGGCGTCGCTGGCGCACGGCGTACGCCATCAGGCCGAAGACGCCTAACGCGGCAAGGCCCATGCCGCAGACTGCGAAGGCCGACAGGACGGCGGCCCACCGCATCGGGTCGGCGACGCTGGCTTCGACACGATCCGCGACCGTCGACTCGACCAGCGGCAGCTCGGGATCGAGCCGTCGGAGCTCGCTTCGCAGTGCTTCCATCGCCGCCGGCGTGACCGATCGCAACCGAGCGAGCACCTCGAAGGACGAGGCCTGCCCGAGCAACCCGTAGGCGGCGACCATCGAGCCGGCCGGCCCCAGGTTCCGTACGTCCTCGACGACCCCGATGATGGTGGTTCTGGGGCAGTCGTAACAGCCGCCCTGGACCAGCTGCCGCCCCACGGCTGATTCCCCGGGCAGGAACTGTCGCGCCCAGGATTCGCTCACGATCACCACGGGAAAGGCGGCGGTCGTATCCGCATCAGTGAAGTTCCGTCCGTCCACGATCCGCGTACCCAGCGTCTCGAAATAGGTGGGGTTGGCGGAATACCACGGCACGACCGGTTCGGCCTGACCGTCGGGAACCGGCTTGTGCACCAGGTTGAAGTTGTCGTAGCCGCCGTAGCCGGGGTCGGGCGGAACGTCGTTGGCGAATCCGACGGACATCACGCCCGGCACCGCCGCCAGCCGCTGGAGGGCGAGCGCCCTGAACCGGAAGATCGAGGGAAAATCGGGATATCGGATGGAAGGCAGGTTCACTCCGATGGTGACCAGTCCCTCTGGATCAAATCCCGGATCGACCCGCTGCAGGCGGACAAAGCTGTTCAGCAGCAGTCCAGACGCCACCAGGAGCGGCCAGGCCAGCGCGAATTCGGAGACGACGAACGCCGTCCGCATACGGCTCGTGCGTTGGCCGCTGGCCGTTCGCTGGCCAGTGGCTCGGGCGGCGAGGTTTGTCCCGGCGCGCAACGCCGCAACAGGTGAAAGGCTGACCAGGATTCCCGACAGGACCGCCGCGCCGATCCCGAATGCAATGACACGCCAATCGAGGCTGGCATCCTGAATGCGCGGCATCGTGGACAAGTGCGCTACGGCCAGCCGCAGACCGCCATACGCGATCCCGAGCCCCAGCAGGGCCGCGGCCAGCGTAAGGATGAGGTTTTCCGTCACGAGCAGCCGTGCCACCCGGCCGCGGCGCGCACCGAGCATAACGCGGACGGCGAGTTCCTGTTCGCGCGCCGCGGCGCGGACCAGCACGAGGGTGGCCACGTTCACGATCGCCAGCAGCAGCACCAGGGCAACGGCGCCGCCAAACAGGCCGAGTTGTCTGACCGAACCGCCAACGAAAAGGTCCCGTAGCGGCAACGGGGTGAGCTTCGCGGTACTGTCGCGAAAATCGGTCCACGTCGGGAGAATCTCGGCGCTGATCCGCGCCAGGTCGGCGGTCGCCGCTTCAAGCGAAACACCTGGCTTGAGCCGACCGACGCCTCGCAACCAGAAGGGGCCCCGCCTGACGATCGGAGGCAGCTTGAGCGTCGCGAAAACCTCCCGCCGGACGCCACCCAGGTCGTCTCTCCCCGGCGGCAACACGCCCACCACCGTGTGCGGGATCCCATCCAGCGAGATCGACCGACCCAGCGCCGCGTCCGCGCCGCCAAGCACGCGCTTGGCGAAGGCATCCGTCACGACGACTACTTCAGGTGCCTCAGCCGCTTCGTCAGACGGAAGGATCGACCGGCCTTTGGCGACCGGGATGCCGATGACGCGGAAGTACCCTGACGAGACACGCGCCACCGGCAGGCGTTGCGGAGTGCCGACCCCGGACAGGGCCACCTCGGCGGCCGACACTTCACCCCATTCCTGGAAGACCCTCTGCCGTTCGCGAATGGAGACCACATCCGCCGTCGATATGGCCCACACGTTGGTCGGCGAGTTCCTCTGCACCACGCGCACCAGCCGGTCCGGTTCCGGAAACGGCAGGTCCGCGAGCACCACGGAGTGCACGATGCTGTAGACCGTCGCCGTGGCGCCGATACCGAGGCCGAGCACCAGGACGCCGGTGAGCGTGAACCCGGGGTTCCGGCGCAGCCCGCGCAGTGCATAACGAATGTCCGCCCCCAGTTCCTCGAGGGGGCGCGTGCCACGCGCGTCGCGCGCCTGCTCCTTGTACTGCTCCACGCCGCCGAATGCGAGCAGGGCGTCGCGGCGTGCCGCCGCCGGCCCCTCGCCATTGCGAATGCGTTCCTCCGTGTCGCGCTCCAGGTGAAAGCGCACCTCGTCATCCATCTCGAGGTCTTCCCGGCGACTGAAGAAAAGCGCCCGGGCGCGCAACAGCAGGTCGGAAAGGAGGCTCACGGGGTGTCCTCCAGGGTCTTCGTGCGAAGGAAGGCGTTGACGGCTTCGGAGGTCCTGTCCCACGTGGCCGTCTCGATGCCCAACTGTCGGCGACCGGCGGCGGTGAGGAGGTAGTACCTGGCGCGCCGGCTGTTCTCGGTGACGCGCCATTCACTGCGGATCCAGCCGTGCCGGCGCATGCGCACGAGGGCAGGGTAGAGCGATCCCTGCTGGACCTGGAATGCGCCGTTCGAAAGCTGGTCGATCCGCTGGCCGATTCCCCAGCCATGCATGGGTGCCAGCGACAACGCCTTGAGCACCAGCATTTCCAGTGTACGCTGAACGATCGGAGACTCCGGCGGCATGGTTTCCTCCAGATGAACTAGAGGAAAGACACCGGGCGCCGGCGAACCGTTGCTCTCTGGCCTGTGGCCTGTGGCCTGTGGCCTGTGGCCTTATCGCTCCTCGAGGGCCAGGAGCATCCGCTGCCGTTCCTCCGGACCGATCCAGCGCCCGTTCACTACCACGCCGTGGATCCGCAACGTGTTCGAGACGTCCTGCAGCGGGTTGGCATCGAGCAGGATCAGGTCGGCGCGCGCGCCGGAACGCACAACACCCGCCCTGTTTTCCTCGCCGAGAAACCGTGCCACGTTCACCGTGCCGGTCCGCAGGGCCTGGAAGGGGGTCAGTCCGGCAGCGACCAGGGCGCCAAGCTCCCGGTGGGCGGAGAAACCGGGGACGTTCCAGAGCTGCGGTGCATCGGAGCCGAGAAGGAACAGGACGCCGGCGTCGTGCAACGCCTTGATGAAGCGCCGACGGAGCGCAAGAAATTCCTGCCGCTGCTCCTTCGGCACGGGAAGTTGCGCCAGGATGTTGTCCTTCTGCGCTTTCCACGCTGCGACCTGCTGCGGCACCCAGTACCGGAACTCGGCCCGCGACGTGAGTTGCTCGCCGGTCAGGTCGTTCGCGTAGTTGTCCAGCAGGATCTCGGTCGGTACCATGGCCACCCCGGAAACCTTCACGCGGTCAATGATGGACTGGAAGCGCGACTGCTCCAGCTGCCTCACTATGCCGAGGCCGAAGAACCCGTTGAGTTGCGGGGTGAGAGGCGCCGCGCCGTTATACATCGCCTCGATGAGTCCGTCGAGGTGGTCGATGGTCGAATACTTTGACGTGAGCGCGACGTCGAGCCCGACTTCCAGCGGGACGTGGCCCGCGAACGGAATGCGGAGGCGGTTTGCCGTTGCGGCGAGCGAGTCGAATGCGCTGCGCGGTACGCCAGGATGAATCTTGAGCAGGTCATAGCCTGCATTCTTCTGGTCCGTCACCATCGCAACCGCGACCGCCGGCGACGAGACCGAGTTGTTGTTGAAGGACGGACCCGACGTAAGAAGACGCGGTCCGAGGAGTTGCCCGGCCCTGATGCTGTCCCGCAGGGCAAGGTGCATCGGGGCGCCGAGCATGCCGCGCGCGGTCGTCACACCGGCGAGCACGTACAGCGTGAGGGCTCGATGCGCATGCATCGCCTGGTTCCCGCTGGGGACGTGGGCGTGGAACTCGGCCAGGCCCGGCATGAGGAACTTGCCCCGGGCATCGATGGTGGTCGCGCCCGCTGGTGAACTGCGCGGTGCACCGACATACGCGATGCGTCCATTCTCGATGACGACGGTCTGGTTCGGCAGCACTTCGTCGCGGTCCATCGGCACGACCGTGACGCCGGTGAAGACTATGACTGCTTGTTGCGCAGGGAGCGCAGGTGCTCCGGCGAAAAAAAGAAGTGCGAGGAATACAGTTGCGCGGCTCATCGTTCCTCCAATGGTCAGTCGCTCCCGGAGAGACGGCAAGTTATCACGCGGACGGGGATGGGGCGTTCTACTGGGACGCAACGTCGCTCCGCTACTGCGTCAGCCTGTGTGCACCCCAACTGCGTTGGCGTCTCCCAGGCTTCCTCGTTGTTGACGGCTCCGTGGAAACCTGAACCACAGGGTCGCTCAGAGGCGCACAGAGCATTGGTGCACAACAAAAACGGGGTCTTCTCCCATCTGAGTGGGGCTTTTGGGGGGACACGGAGACGATCTTGAACGGCTTATTCAATCTCCACCCATCACCAGAAGCCGAAGAAGCCAATTCACGGCAGACGACGGTTCCCTCCATCGGTCCTCCGTGACCTTCGTGTCTTCCGTGGTGAAGAGCTGTTGCAGTATCCGCGTTACGCTCTGAAAACGCCTTCACCACAGCAGCGCGCAGCGGCGCAATTCTAGGATCCGTCAGCGAACAACGAGCGAACCAGGCGAGCGACTGCAGGTTGGCGATCCCATACGGTCAGGCTGTTACCTCCACCAGACCATCTGGAGTCCCGCCGAGAAGATGAAGTCGTTCTGCAGTTGAGACCCGAACGTGAATGTCTCGGACGGGCTGGCGGTTGTCCGGAACGTGAGGTTGGAGGAGTACATGTAGTTCTCCGCGCGCAGACGGATGGCGAGGAAATCCGTCATCGGGATCCGGGAGCAGAGCGAGATCGCCCCACCAGGGCTCGTCAGGCCGCCGAACTCACCGCTGCTGTTCGCGGTGTAGGCGCTGCCACCACGGGAAACGATCGCGGGACCCACACCGAGTCGCAGGGCTGCCCGCTCGGTGATCGGAAGGAGGTTGATCATGAGCTTCGCGCTTCCCATGAGCACGCGAGCGGACGAGTGCCGCGAGGCCGACAGACCCGGCACGGATCCAGCCAGCGCCGGTGACATGATCGCGTCGCTGAATGCCCAGGCCCCGCTCACTTCAATGCCCGCAAAGGTGTTGAACGAGTAGCTCGCGCTCAGTCCGGAGGCGAACGCCGTCTGCTGCTTCAAGCCGGCCAGTGTCATCGCGCCCCCTGCGTCGACCCTCGTTTCGGCGACCCTGGCGGCGGGGAGGAAAACGCCCGCGTACGGCGTGATAACGATTCGATCCCCTTCCTGTGCCGTGGCGTCGACGGCAAGCAGCGGCATCGCGAGCAGGAGCCCGGCATGAACGGTCAGTGTCTTCTTCATACGACGTCCCTCCGTACCTCCACGATGCGGGGCTGAGGGTCCGGGATGGTGTCAGGGAACACCGTCCGCCGGGTCGGAGAATGGGCCACAGGCAATGGGCCACGGCGGCGCTGGCCTCTGCACAGACCATGCTGCGGTTGCGTACATTCGCAGCCCATGATCTGCCACGACTTTCCGCGTGGACCTCGATAAGCGCGTCCGCGTCGCGGTACTTGGCGCGGGGGCCTGGGCGCGCCACGCGCACCTGCCGGGTTTTCACCGCGATTCGCGGTGCAAAGTCGTTGCGATCGCCGACCCGAATCGTGCCCTGGCCGAGGAGGCCGCGCGTGACTTCGGCATCGGAGTCGTGGCGCGCGATCACCGTGAGATTCTGGGCCGCGACGACGTGGACCTGGTGGACGTGTGCACGCCGAGCGCGACGCACTTCGAGCTGAGCATGGCGGCGCTGAACGCGGGCAAACACGTGCTCTGCGAGAAACCGGTGGCCTACGACTACCGCGAGACACTGCGCGCCGCGGCGGTTGCCCGGTCGCGGTCGCTCAAGACGCGTCTCGGGTTCACCTTCCGCTACAGCCCGGCCATGCGGTACATGAAAGCGCTGATCGAGGGCGGCTTCATCGGGACGCCATTCATTTTCAACGGCTACGAGCAGAACTCGCAGTGGCTCGATCCGATGACCCCCCTGCGGCAGGTCGACCCGGATGCCGACCAGTCGGTCATCCAGGTATCGTCGCTGGAAGGATATGGCGCTCCCATCATCGACCTCGCCATGTGGTTCACGGGAAGCCCGTTCGCGAGCGTGGTGGGGACCATGCGCAACTTCATCCCGGAACGCATGGTGCGGGCGACCGGTCGCCTGATGCGGATGAACATCGACGACGGCGATATCTTCCTGGGCGAGTTCGTCAATGGAGCGTTAGGCAGCGTGCAGACCAGCTTCGTGACCGTGGGGAATTATCCGGGACTGGAAGCGCGGGTGTATGGCAGCGAGGGCGCGCTGATCTGCCGCCTGGTGGAAGAACACGGCGTGTGCGAGGTGTTGCGTGCCGCCCGGCCCGACGCCGTCGAGTTCTCGGAGTTGAGCGTGCCCGGGGAGTACTATCCGCCTGGCGGGAGTCCGCGCGAGTCGTGGCGGACCTTGTTCTACGCGAACCTGGTCTCCTCGTTCATTTCGGAACTGCTGGCGGACGACGACCGGAACGAGGCGAACTTCAGCGACGGAGCGCGCGTGCAGGAAGTCATCAACGCAGTCGAACGGTCCTTTCGCGAACGACGCTGGGTTTCGTTACCCCTGGACGCGGAGGCCGTATCATGACCGCGGTCTCGCCCAGCGAGCGCCCCTCCTCCCGGACGGAGCCGAGGAGCCGATCACTCGACGCGTTCTTCGACGGCTTCTATCGGCGCCGTCCGGTGTCGGCCACCTTCATCGGCATTCACGACCATGACCACGCGCTTCCCGACTTCTCGCCGGAATCGATCCGCGCGGCGCGCGGCGAGATGTGCGCGATGCGGCGTCAACTGGCCGAAGCCGGGTACGGCGTGCTGCACTCCGAGGAACTGCGCCGGCGCGACTGGCAGGCCATCGACGGCGCATTGGCCGACGCCGTGCTGGAGACCAGCCTGGCGGAGGACGACTCGCGCCACTTCGTCCGTGGCAACCCGTCGCTCGCGATCGGGGAAGCGCTCTTCTCCATCATCGCCCTTGCCGGAAGCAATGAAACGCATGATCCGGAGACGCGCGTCGAGGCCGCGGCCTCGCGGTTGCGCGCTTTTCCCGCCTTCCTGCATGGCGCGCGGCGAACCCTCGGTGAGGGGGACATGCCCGTGGCCTGGCGCGACCGGGCCATGCGGGAGTGCGAGGGCGGCCTCCTGCTCCTCGCCGACCTCCCGGGCTGGCCCGTGGCGGCCGGCGCCCCGGTTTCGCTCTGCCGCGACCTGCAGGACGCCGCCGCGCACGCCGCCGCGGCCGTGGAATGGTACCGGTCCTGGCTGGCGGCACGCCCGGCGGCGCCCGAAGCTCGTTATGCAGCAGGTCACGGACTGCTGGCCCTCATGGTCCGCCGCGGGCACTGGTGTGACGTGACCATCGACCGGCTCCAGCACGAGGCCCGGGCGGCCCTGGAGCGGGAGACCTTCCACCTGCGCGACGCGCTGCGGGGCGACGAGTCGTGGCCCGACGTCGCGATCCGGCTGGCGTCCACCCACCCCGATACCGGCGACGCCCTGCACGCCGCGCGCGCCACCTGGCAGGAGTGCCGGGCCCTCGCGTCAGGCGAAGTGAGCTGGCCGGAGACGGAGCTGCCGTACGAGCCCGCGCCCGAGTGGGCCCGGCGCGCCGCGCCGTTCCTGTATTACCTGCCGTACCGATCGCCTGCGCCATTCGAACCGTCGATCGGACGGTATGACGTGCTGCTTCCCGAGCCGACCGATGCTGCCGCGCAGGAGGCGTTTGCGCGAACCTGGAACCGATCGGCGATCAAGCTGAATCACGTGGCGCACCACGGAGGGCTGGGACATCACGTCCAGAACTGGCACGCGGCGCGGTCGCCATCGCGGATCGGGCAGGTCGCGGCGGTCGACACGGCGTGCCGCGTTGCGATGTTCTGCGGGGGCACGATGGCGGAGGGGTGGGCCTGCTACGCGACGGAAATCATGGAATCGCTGGGCTTCCTGACGCCGGACGAGCGCATCGCCGCGCAGCACATGCGGGTCCGGTTGATGGCCCGGGCCGTCGTGGACCTGGAGCTCCACACCGGACGCATGAGTTTCACCGACGCGGTGCAGTTTCACGTGAATGCGGCGCACCTCTCGCCTGCGGCGGCGCGCGCCGAAGTGACGAAGTGCTCGATGTTCCCCGGGACCGCGATGATGTACTGGCTCGGGCTGCGCGACCTGTGGCGACTCCGTTCCGCCGAAGAAGCCTGGCGCGCGGCGTCGTTCTCGGCGAAAGCGTTTCACGATGAGGTGCTTTGCTTCGGGTCCCTCCCGGTCCCGCTCATTTCCAGGCTGATGGCCGCCGCCCGGATAGGGTCCCACGGGCAGCGGGCGGCCGGTCAGTGATGGGGAGGCGAGCGTGGCTCCTGCTCGCGCTGCTGGCGGCGTGCGCGGGGGGTGAGCGTCCATCGGCGTCGAATGACCTGCTCATCATCGGATACGACCGCGAGCCGGACACGATGAACCGGTTCAGCACGCACATTCTCGAAGACATCCAGACGTGCATCATCGAGGGGCTCACGGTGACCGACGAGCGGATGAACGTGATCCCGCTGCTGGCGGCCGAAGTCCCGACGCCGGAGAATGGCGGCGTGGTCCTGCGGCCGGATGGCGGGATGGACGTGACCTGGCGGCTGCGTCCCGGCATCCGCTGGCACGATGGCGTGCCGTTCACGTCGGCGGACATCCGGTTCACTGTCGAGGCGATCAACTCGCCGGACTACAATCCCGAGAGCACGGATGGGTTCGACCGCATCGAGAGCGTCGAGACCCCGGACTCACTCACTGCCATTGTCCGCTATCGTGAGGTGTATGCGCCGTACGCCCTGCAGTTCGTGCGCGGCGCGCTGCCCCGGCACGTGCTGGCCGGACGTGACATCGACGGGGCGCAGGACTACAATCGCAACCCGTTAGGCACGGGGCCATACCGCGTGGCGGAGTGGAGGACCGGAGAGTACATCCTGCTGGAACGCGTCCCGGACTACTGGCGTGGCGACTCGCTGCCGGCGATCCGGCGCCTGCTGTTCCGGTTCATCGCCAACACGACCACGCGGATGAACCAGCTCCGGGGTGGGGAGGTGCACGTGACCGCGCTGGTTCCATGGGACAAGTACCGCGAGGTGAAGGACGTTCCCGGGCTGTCGATTCACCGGATGCCGGGGAACTCGTACGAGCACGTGACGCTCAACCAGCGTTCCGTCGCGGCGTTCCGCGACGTCCGCGTCAGGCGCGCGCTGACGCATGCCATCGATCGCGATCTGATCGTCCGGGCGATCCTCGACAGCCTCGCCCCGGTCATCCATGGGCCGATCCAGCCGGTCAGCTGGGCGTTCACCGACCAGGTGACTCGTTATGCCTTCGACCCGCCGCGTGCCCGCGCCCTGCTCGAAGAGGCCGGCTGGCGCGACGGCGACGGCGATGGCATCCGCGAGCGCGACGGGACGCCGCTGTCGTTCACCCTGATCACGCAGGCCGGGTTCGCGGTGCGGGAGAACGTGTCCCAGGCGTTGCAGCGGATGTGGCGCGACGTCGGGGTCGACGCGCGGGTGCAACTGGTGGACGGGACGTCGATCAGCGGCCTCTGGTTCGAGGGAAAGTTCGACGCGATGCTCCACTGGTGGCACATGCCCGCCGATCCGGAGCTGACGCTCTTCTTCGCCGCCGACCGGACGCCGCCCAATGGCCGGAACATCAACTACGTGAACGACGACTCGCTGACACGCCTCCTCTATGCATCCGACCGGACGGTGGACCGGGACGCGCGGCGCGCCCTGCTGGTCGCGGCGCAGCGGCGGATCGCGGAGCTCGCGGTCGAGATCCCGCTGTACAACGTGACCCGACTCGACGCCGTGCCCAGCACGCTCGAAGGCTTTACCGGCAATCCGACGAATGCCGGGATCTTCTGGGATGTGTTCCGGTGGCGGATAGGGAAAAGGCCGGAGGGTGAAGGCGGAAGGAACTGATTGCCTCGACTCCTCCCGCCTTCAGACGTCATGCTCCTTGTTCGCCGCGCGGGCCAGGCGATCCCCCTGGTCCTGATCGTCTCGATGCTGGTGTTCGCGCTGCTGCACGCGGCGCCCGGCGGCCCCCTGGCGATCTACCTCGAGAACCCGGGGGTCAGGCCGGAGGACATCGAACGGCTGCGGCGCGCGTTAGGCCTGGACCAGCCCCTGACGACGCAGTACCTCCGCTGGCTCACCGCCTTCCTGCGTGGCGACTGGGGGTTCAGCCTGTCCGACGGCCGGCCCGTGGCGGAACGGATGCTGGAGCGGGCGCCGGCCACGCTGGAACTGGCGGGGGCGTCGCTTCTGGTCGCCATGCTGGTGGCGATCCCGTTAGGCACCTGGTCCGCCGTCCGGCCGGGCGGCTGGCTCGATCGGATCGGGGGGACGGCGTCGCTGGCCGGCGTCTCGCTCCCGACGTTCTGGTTCGGACTCATCCTGCAGCTCACGATCGCGATCGGACTCGGGTGGCTGCCGTCCTCGGGACGCTCCTCGGTGTTCGGGGGTGGTGTGGCCGACCGGATCGGCCACCTGATCCTCCCCGCGCTCGTCCTCGCCGTGGTGCATGCGGCGGCGTGGTCGCGCTACCTGCGTTCGGCGATGCTGGGGATCCTGTCGCAGCGCTTCATCCTGGCCGGGGAGGCCCGGGGCATCCGCCGCCGGACGCTGCTGCTCCGTCATGCGCTCCGGAACGCCGCCGGGCCGTTATTGAGCGTCGTGTTCATGGATGCGGCGCTGCTGGTCTCGGGCGCGGTGGTGACGGAAAGCGTTTTTGCCTGGCCGGGGCTCGGCGGGCTGTTCACCGAAGCTCTCGTGCGCCGCGATTACCCCGTGTTGATGGCGTTCCTCATGGTGACATCGGTCGCGGTGATCGTCCTCAATCTGCTGGCTGACCTGGCGCATCGGGCGCTGGATCCGAGGACGGCGTGAGCGTGGAACGGGTGCGCGCGAGCGGCGATCGGGAGCACCGCCAGGCGGGGATCACGCGCACCCGGTCGCCCGGAACGACGGTCGCGCTGCTCGCCGCCGCCTTCCTCATCGTCGCTGCCGCGCTGGCGCCGTGGATCGCGCCATACGCGCCCGACGGCATCGACCTCGCCGCGCGGCGTGCCGCGCCTTCCACCAGTCACTGGTTCGGCACCGACGACCTGGGCCGGGACCTGCTGACACGGGTCCTGTTCGGCGCGCGGGTGTCGCTGGCCATGGGTATCCTCGCCGCGGGGCTCACCGTGGCGTTAGGCGCCGGCATCGGAACGGTCGCCGGCTGGACGGGTCGCTGGGTGGACGCGCTGCTGATGCGCGTCGCCGACGCCGTCCTGGCGATGCCGCGCCTTCCCCTCCTCATGATCGTATCCGTCATCATCCGCCCGGGTGTCGGGTTGCTGATCCTGCTGGTGGCCGCGGTCAGCTGGATGGAAACCGCACGAGTCGTGCGGGCCGAGGTGCAGTCGCTTGTCACGCGGGGCTTCGTGGAAGCGGCGCACGCGATGGGAACCCCGGCACTCGCCGCCATGTGGCGTCATATCCTCCCCAACGTGACGCCGACACTGGTGGTTGCCACAACCCTCGCGGTCGGTCGGTCGATCCTGCTGGAGTCGGCGATGTCGTTCTTCGGCGTCGGGGTGCAGCCCCCAACGCCGAGCTGGGGAAACATGCTGTACCAGGCGCAGGCAACGATGGCCACGGAGCCCTGGCTCGCGCTCTTCCCCGGGCTCGCCATCCTCCTCTCGGTGCTCATCGTCAACGCGCTCGGCGAATGGCTGAACGCTCGCCGGATGCGACCGGGGACATAGCGCCCGCGGCGTTTCGCCCTCCCTCACGGACGGGTATACTTGCTCCGGTCTTCACCCGGGAGCTGACTGATGGCCGTCCCCTCCGAGGACGTTGGCGTTCATCGCAGCCGGCTGTTCCTTGGCACGTGCCTGGCCCTGATCCCGACCGGCGCGTCCTTCGCGCTGGTAAGCAACATCCTGGTGCCACTCAAGCAGGAATTCATCCTCACCAATTACCAGGTGGGGCTGATCGGCGGCGCGGCGCTGTGGGGTATGGCCATCTCGCTGCTGGTCATGGGACCGCTGCTCGAGGCGTTCGGGCTGAAGAACGGCGCGCGGCTCGCCTTCGCCGGGCACCTCATCGGCATCACGCTCATGATCGCGGCGGTGACGCGGGTTGGTGATCCCTCGGCGTTCTGGATGCTGATGGGCGGCGCCGCGACCCTCGCGGCGGGGAACGGCATGATCGAGGTCACCGGGAATCCACTGGTCGCTGCCCTGTATCCCGACGAGAAGACGAAGCGGCTGAACTGGTTCCACGCGTTCTTCCCGATCGGCATCGTGTTAGGCGGTATTGCCGGCTGGTTGCTGTCCACCTGGGGCGGGCGGTTCAGCCACTGGCCGTACCAGCTGGCGGTCATCTACATCCCGATCATCGTGTACGGCGTGATGGTGCTGCCGCAGCAGTTCCCGCGCACCGAGAACGCGCAGGTGGGGATCCCGGTGGGTGAGATGTTCCGCTATACGCTCACCAACCCGTTCTTCCTGCTGATGATCACCATGATGGCGATCACGACGTCGCTGGAACTCGGTCCGATGCGGTGGGTGCCGGCCGTGCTGCAGGCGGGGGGCCTGCACGGCATCCTCGTGCTGGTGTGGATCAGCGGGTGGATGGTGGTGCTGCGCGCCCTCGCCGGGCATTTCGTGGAGCGACTCGCGCCGACGGGGATGCTGCTCACGGCCGCGACGCTCACGGGAACCGGGCTGTTCCTGCTCAGCTTCGCGCAGGGGACCCTGGCGGCGTTCGCGGCGGCGACGGTTTTCGCATGGGGCGTGGCCTTCTTCTTTCCCACGATGGTGGGCGTGGTGAGCGAGCGCGTTCCACGCACCGGATCGTTAGGTATCGTGCTGACCGCGGGGGTCGGGCTGGGCATGGCGGGAGCGGTCGGTGTGCCGCTCATGGGCCGCCTGGCGGATCGCTACCTGGCCCAGGCGCTGCCCGAGTCGACGTTAGGCGTTCTGCAACGCGTCGACCAGCAGTTCCCGGCGCACGTCGCCAGGGCGCAGGCGACCACCGACCTCGCGTCGCTGGGCTTCCGGCAGCGGGAAGTCGAGGACGCGCTGGCGGCCACGCGGACCGCGCTCACGACGCACCAGAGCACCGGCACCATCCACAACGACGCCACGGCGAATGCGCTGCGCGCGGTGGTCGCGACCGCGATTCCCGGTGAGCCGCTGGTGGCCGAGGCAAATGGGATCCTTCAGCCGGCCGAAGCGTCCGGTGGGCAGCAGTCGTTCCGTTACGTGGCGCCCGGCGCGCTGATCCTGATACTCGTCTTCGGAGTCATGTACATGCGGGACCGCGCACGGGGAGGGTACAGAGCCGTGAAGCTCGAGAAGATCGCCGCTGCAGGGTTACTCGTTGTGCTGATGGGGGCGACGACGTCAGGCCAGAGGCCAGAGGCAAGAGGCCAGAGAGACGAACGCAGTGCCGAGTCACGAGTCACAAGTCGCCAGTCACTTGCTGTGATCGCCGACTCATCACTCGTCACGATTCCCCCTTCCCCATTCCCCATTCCCCATTCCCAGCAAGGGCCCCAACGGCTCCGTATCCTGTTCCTGGGCGACAACGGCCACCATCGGCCCACGCAGCGCGCGCAGCAGTTGCTGCCGGCCCTGGCGCGAAACGGCATCGACCTCTTCTACACCGACAGGCTCGAGGACCTGAACGACACCGAGCTCGATCGATACCAGGCGCTCGTGCTGTACAACAACCACGTGAACGTTGGCGATGCCGAGCTGGCCGCGCTCATGCGTTTTGTCGGCGATGGCGGCGGTCTTGTTGTGATCCACTGCGCATCGGCGTCGTTCCAGAACTCGGAGGAGTTCATCCGGCTGGTGGGCGCAGCCTTCAAGAGCCATGGCACCGGCACGTTCTCCGCCGTTCGCGTGGAGGCGGCACATCCGGCGATCGCCGGGGTGCCCGTCATCGAGTCGTGGGATGAGACCTACGTGCACACCAAGCACAACCCGGTGAATCGCACGGTCCTCGAAGTGCGCCGAGAGAACGGCCACGACGAGCCATGGACCTGGGTGCGCACGTATGGAAAAGGCCGCGTCTTCTACACCGCGTGGGGGCACGACCAGCGCACGTGGGGGAACCAGGGATTCCAGCAGCTCATCGGGCAGGGCATCCGCTGGACGATCGGCGACTGGGCGCTGACGCAGATCGCGCGCGACCCCGAGACTCGTCAGGTGAAGCTCGATGTGCCGCTGCCCACGTACAAGCGCCCACCGGCGCCGTGGAACGTCCTGGACACGGCGATCACCGTCGCCCAGGCCGCCCTTCCCACGACCGAATCGCTGCGTATGATGACGGTCCGTCCGCACTTCCGCGTCGAGCCGTTCGCGACCGAACCGATGGTCGGCAACATCATTGACTTCACGTGGGACGCACGCGGCCGCATGTGGGCGGTCGAGACCAATGACTACCCCAACACCGTGCTGCCGGACTCCGTGCCGGGGAACGATCGCATCCTCATCATCGAGGACGCCAATCGCGACGGCCGGGCCGATCGCGTGAAGGTCTTCGCGACGGGACTCAACCTGGCGACGAGCCTCACGTTCGCGGGGGGTGGACTGGTCGTCGGCCAGGCGCCGCACATGCTGTTCTTCAGGGACACCAACGGCGACGACAAGGCCGACGAGCGGAAGATCCTCTTCACGGGCTGGCCGCGCACCGACACTCACGGCGCGATCAGCAACCTGCGGTATGGGTTCGACAACCAGGTGTGGGGCTCGGTCGGATACAACGGGTTTCGCGGCACGGTTGGTTCGACCACATACGAGCGCGGACAGTTCGGCGCCGGCTACTTCCGTTTTCCGGCCGATGCCAGCGCGCTCGATTACGTCGCGCGCACGAGCAACAACACCTGGGGCGTGGCCTTCACGGAAGACGGCTTCGTCTTCGGGTCAACCGCGAACAGCCGGCCGAGCAACTTCGTCCACATCCCGATCCGCTACTATCGCGGCATCGGCGACCGTGAGCCCGTGCTGCCGGACATCGCCGACCGGCTCGATGTCTTTCCGCAGATCGACATCCTGCAGGTCGACCAGTTCGGACGATACACCGCCGGCGCGTCGCACGAGATTTACACCGCCAGATCGTTTCCAAGAGAGTACTGGAATCGCGCGGCGTTCGTCGCGGAACCCACCGCGCACGTCATCGGCCAGTTCGAGTTGGTCGAGAACGGGAGCGGATTCCGGGCCCGCAACCGGTGGAGCTTCATGTCGGCTCGCGATGCGTGGGTGGCGCCGGTGCAGGTGAAGGTGGGGCCGGATGGCGCGCTCTGGGTGTCCGACTTCTACACACTGGTCGCGCAGCACAACCCCACGCCGCGGAACATGATGGGCTGCTGCCAGACGGGTCCGGGGCAGGCGTATGAAACGCCGAACCGCGACCGGCTGCACGGCCGCATCTACCGGATCGTCTACGACAGTGCCCGGCCGGCGCCGGCGCGGCGGCTCGACACCGCCACGCCGGAGCAGCTGGTGGCTGCCCTGGCGGATGACAACATGTTCTGGCGCCAGACGGCACAGCGGCTGCTGGTCGAACGCAAGGCCGTGGCCGCGGTCCCCGCCCTGATCCGACTGACGAACGATCACACGGTCGATTCGTTAGGCCTCAACCCGGGAGCGCTGCACGCACTGTGGACG
>DAIUET010000007.1:0-6064 GCA_036845045.1 Gemmatimonadaceae bacterium
AGTGGGTATCGCCGATCCTGGTATCGAAGCACGACCGGAACGTCGTGTATCACGCGTCGCAGTACGTGCACCGCACCCGCGACGGCGGCATGACGTGGGAGACGATCAGCCCTGATCTGACCACCAACGACAAGACGAAGCAGGAGGCGTCGGGCGGTCCGATCAACAACGACATCACCGGCGTCGAGATCACCAACGTCATCTTCGCGCTCGCCGAGGATCCCGCCGACGCGCGCACGCTGTGGGCGGGAAGTGACGATGGCCGCCTCCATATCACGCGCGATGGCGGGGCCTCATGGCAGAACATCACCCCGCCCGGGATGCCGGCCTACGGCACTGTGGAGAACATCGACCTCTCGGCGCATCGGCCAGGGCGTGCGTATGTCGGCGTGCAGCGGTTCCGGCTCGACGACTTCAGGCCATATATCTTCCGCACCGACGATTACGGCCGCACGTGGTCGCTGACCGTGGACGGCATTGCGGCCGGCAGTCCGGTGCGCTCGGTGCGTGAGGATCCCGTCAAGGACGGGATTGTGTACGCGGGAACGGAGCACGGCCTGTACATCACGTTCGACGGCGGCCGGCAGTGGCAACCCATGCAACTCAACCTCCCGATCTCGCCGATTGCCGACATGCGTGTGCACCGTAACGACCTGATCGTCGCGACCCAGGGACGGTCGATCTGGATCCTCGACGACCTGACGCCGCTGCACCAGCGCGCCGACGTGAGCGCGAACGCCCGCGCGCACCTGTTCAAGCCGCGCGATGCCTGGCGAGTGCAGATCGGAGGGGGTGGGGCCGGCGGCGTCGAGGCGGCGCCCGACCCGGCTCCGGCCGGCGTGATGATTCATTACTTCCTTGCCGCGCCGGACTCTTCAATCAGGATCGACGTCGTCGACAGCCGAGGCACGACGGTGCGCACGTTCTCGACGGACACCGCGGCCGCGCGCCTCAACGGCGCACCCGTCCTGGCCAACAAGCGCGGTGGAAATCGGCTGATCTGGGACCTCACGTACACCGGGCCGCGCTACCCGAAGAACGCGGTGACATGGGGATACACGGGCGGAGTGAAGGCGCCGCCCGGCGAGTACCGCGTCAGGCTCTCGGCCAACGGCGTCACGATGGAAAAGTCCTTCCGCGTGCTGGCCGATCCGCGCCTGACGAGTGTCACGCAGGCTGATTACGACGAGCAGTTCCGCATCGCCGCCCAGGTACGCGACTCCATCACCGCCGTCACCCACGCGATCGAAACGATCCGCTCCCTCAAGGAGCAGGCTTCGCGCGCCCTGGAGCAGGCGGGGCGGATCGAACGCACCGCGGAGGTAAAGCCGGCCGCCGACTCGCTCGCGCGCAAGCTCACCGGCGTCGAGGACGGACTCATTCAGACGAAGAGCCAGAGCGGGCAGGACCCCATCCGGTTTGCCGGGAAGCTCGACAACCAGTTGGCCGAGCTCTACGGCTTCGTCACCGGCCCGTCCGGTTACATCGCGGGAGGGGCCGAAGGGAGACCGACGCGGGGCGCGATGGAACGACTGGCCGACCTGCAGCAGACGTGGGCGCCGCTCCGGGCCCAGCTGCAGCAGATCATCGATCGTGACCTCGTCGCGTTCAACGCCTTGCTCCAGCGGCTGGGACTTGGCGCCATTGTCGTTCCGCGACGTGTCGTGATGTGACGGGTGACTGGCGACAGGCAACTCACGCCATTCCCGGCCTGTCAAAGATGTTGTCCTCATCTACGGAGTGCGCTTTGCGTCACCGCCTGTTCACGGCCGCGCTCAGCCTCACGATTGCCGCTGCCTGCACCGCCGGCGAGGGCTCTCCCGGCGGCGCCGCCGGGCTGGTCACAGTCTTCGACTCGACCGCCGACACGATCGTGGCGCGGATCGATGGCCAGGTACCCGTGTCTGCCCTGCGCACCATGGAGATCGTCATGCGCATCACGCCGCCGCCTGACGACACCACGTTGTTCGCGGAGATCGGTGAGGCGGACATCGACGCCGCGAACCGGATCTGGATCTTCGACCAGCAGTCCAATCGCCTGTTCCTCTTCGACAGCATGGGAACACTCGTCAGGCGCATCGGACGTCAGGGCCAGGGGCCCGGGGAGTTCTCGGCGAGCGGCGGCATGGTGGCGCTCCCGGACACGGGCGTCGCCCTGTGGGATCCGCGGAACGCCCGCATCTCGTTCTTCGCCGCGAACGGGGACTTCCGGACCAGCTGGCCCAGCCCATCCGGATTCTACACCAGCAACGGGCTTTACATCGACAGGTCGGGCACGCTCTACCTCCGGCGTCCCGTCAGCGCCCCGCGCGAAGGCGAGATCCTCGGCCGCATGGGACTCGTGACGCTCAGGGAAGGCGGCGCGTTCGGCGACTCCCTCGTCCCGGTCGACCTTCCCGTCCAGCGCGACACCTACGTCGCCGTCAGCGCCGACGGGAATTCCCGTTCGTCCACCGGGTCGTCCTTCGCGCCTAACTATCACTGGGACTGGCATCCCGACGGGTTCTTCGTCGCCGGGCACGGCGGCCGGTATGAGATTGTCCTGGAACGACGGGGGGCGAAGCCCGTCGTGATCCGGCGGACTGCGCCTCCCGTACCGCTGCTGCCTGACGAGCGCACCGAGGAGAAGGAGCGAATCCTCTGGCAGATGCGCCAGACGCAGCCGGCGTGGACGTGGACCGGGGGCGAGTTGCCGGAGGCCAAGGCACCGCTCACCGGAATCACGGTGACCCGCGACGGGAATATCTGGGTCCGCGTGGCCACGCCATCGGAGCGCATCCCCGACAACGAGTTGCCTCCGCAACGCGAGAAGGGACCACCCATCCGTCATTACCGCTCGCCCACCGTCTACGAGGTCTACGCGCCGGATGGTCGCTTCCTGGGTCGCATCCCCATGCCGCCACGCACGACGATGGTTCAGGCGGACGGTGACTATTTCTGGGGTATCCTGCGCGACGAGGATGACCTGCCCTCGGTGGTCCGGTTCAAGCTGAACATGCCGTTTCATCCGGAGTAGCGCTGGTGGCGAGCGGGGTCAGTCACGATCTTTTCATGACTCGCCGTATCACCGATCTCGCGCCCGAACCGGTACCTGATGAAACGCATGCTCCTGCGCGCACGCGCGCTCCCGCTGTCGGTACTGTTGTTCGCGTGCGCGCCGCGTACCGGAGTGGTCACCGGCGCGGTCAGCATGCCGGGGGTGCGGGCGGTGGACGCGGCGTCGGGTTCAAACCTCACGTTCCGTGACGTGGTGGAGCGCGTCTCGCGCGCCGACGTGGTCTTCTTCGGGGAGAACCATGATGACCCGGAGACGCATCGCGTCGAATTCGGGATGCTCGACGCGATCGGCCGGACCGGACGGCCGGTCATCCTGTCGCTCGAGATGATCGAGCGCGACGTCCAGCCGCTGCTGAACGACTATCTGGCCGGCCGGATCGGCGAGACGGAGTTCCTCGCGAAGTCGAGGCCGTGGGATCGTTACATCACCGACTACCGGCCGATGGTGGAGCTGGCGAAGGAGAACGGCTGGCCGGTCATCGCATCCAATGTGCCGCGCCCGATGGCGTCGGCGGTCGGTCGCAAGGGACTGGCCGCGCTCGACACGCTCACGCCAGCGGAGCGCCGCTGGGCGGCACGTGACATCGAGTGCCCGGATGATGTGTATCGGAAGCGCTTCATGGAATCGATGCGTGGCCACGGCAGTGGTGGTGCAGCGCCTTCGGCCGGTGACACGCTCCCGACCGCGGTCGCGCAGCGATTCTACCTTGCGCAGTGCGTCAAGGACGAGACGATGGCGGAGTCGATCGTCAATGCGCGCCGCGATGGCGCGATCGTTGTGCATTACGACGGTGCCTTCCATAGCGACTATCGCCTGGGGACGGTCGAGCGGGTGCGCCGGCGCGCACCGAACCTGCGCCTGGCCGTGATCACTGCGGTTCCGGTCGTGGACCCGGCGGCGGCGACGCTTTCCGAGCACATCGGTCGAGCCGACATCATCATCTTCACCAGGCGGATCCCGCCAAAGCCACCCGCCCCGGCCAGGCCCTGACCAGCAGGCCGACGACTCACGATTCACGAATCACGATTCACTCCCATGAAGCGCTCCGTACTTGCCATCGCGATTGCCTTTCCAGTCGCCTCCATGGCTCAGGATCCTGCATCACGCCTCATCACCGCCATCGACGCGAAAGGCGGTCACTACGCGGACATGGCGAAGCAGATCTGGTCCTTCGCCGAAGTCGGCTATCAGGAAGTGAAGAGCAGCGCCCTCCTTGCAACGGAGCTCGAAGGCGCGGGATTCAAGGTCACGCGCGGTGTCGCCGGCATCCCGACCGCGTTCGTCGCCGAATTCGGTTCCGGCAAGCCGGTGATCGGTATCCTGGGCGAGTTCGACGCGTTGCCTGGCCTTTCGCAGGACGCGTCGCCGCTGCAGAAGGCGATCGTGGCCAACGCCGCGGGGCATGGATGCGGACACAACCTGTTCGGCGTGGCGTCCGCGGCGGCCGCGATCGCGCTCAAGGACTGGATGACCGCCAACCGGATTGCGGGCACGCTGCGCTACTACGGCACGCCGGCCGAGGAAGGCGGCTCGGGCAAGGTGTACATGGTGCGCGACGGCCTGTTCCGGGACACCGACGCGGTCATCGCCTGGCACCCCGGCGACATGAACGACATCAGCGGTACCACCACGCAGGCGAACGTCACCGGGAAGTTCCGGTTCCGGGGCGTGAGCGCGCACGCGGCCGGCGCCCCCGAGCGCGGCCGCTCGGCGCTGGACGGCGTGGAAGCACTGAACACGATGGTGAACCTGATGCGTGAGCACGTGCCGCAGGAGACCCGCATCCACTATGTGATCACGAACGGCGGGCGCGCGCCTAACGTCGTACCGGACTTCGCCGAGGTGTATTACTACGCCCGGCACTGGGACATGAAGATCCTGGACGACGTGTGGGAGCGGATCCTGAAGGCGGCGCAGGGGGCGGCCATGGGGACCGGAACCACGGTCGACTTCGAGATCACCGGCTCGGTGTACCCGGTGCTGCTCAACGAGACACTGGCGAAGGTGATGTACCAGCGGCTGCAGCAGGTGGGCGGGGTGAAGTACACGGCCGAGGAGGAAGCCTTCGCGAAGACGCTGCAGCAGTCGTTAGGGAGCCAGGCGAAGCCACTCGAGACCGCGTGGACCATCGCGCCGTGGGAATTCGGTGGTAACGGCGCCGGTTCGACGGATGTGGCCGACGTGAGCTGGAACGTCCCGACCGTGCAGATCGGCACGGCGACGTGGGTCCCCGGAACCGCTGCGCACTCGTGGCAGGCGGTGGCGGCGTCCGGCATGGGTATCGGCGCCAAGGGAATGATGGTGGCGGCGAAGACGATGGCCCTCACCGCGGCCGACCTCTTTACCACACCCGCGACCATCGCGGCCGCGAAGGCGGAGATGGAGCAGCGGCGCGGAAAGGACTTCGTGTATCGCACCCGGCTCGCCGACCGGAAGCCGGCGCTGGATTACCGGAAATAGGCCAGAGGCCAGAGGTCGGAGGCCAGAGGACCTTAGACTCCTAGCTCTGACCTCTAACCTCTGATCTCTGACCTGCAATTCTCTGACCTCCGACCTCCGACCTCTGACCTCGTATTCCGGCACCCCGCTCGTCAGGAAGTTGGGCATCAAGCCCGGCACGAAGCTGGTCGTGGTCGGGGATGTGCCGGATGACTACAAGGCGCTGGTCGGTCCGCTCCCGGAGCGTGCAACCATCAGTGGTCGCGGGAAGGCGCCATTCGAGGCGGTACACGTCTTCGTCAGGAAGCGCGCGGAACTCGCCAGGCACCTCGAGCACCTGCGGCAGTCGCTTGCGCCTGATGGCTACGTGTGGATCTCGTGGCCCAAGAAATCGTCGAAGGTGCCCTCCGACATCACCGAGGACGTGATTCGCGAAGTCGCGCTCCCACTCGGCTTCGTCGACATCAAGGTCTGCGCGGTGAGCGACGTCTGGTCAGGGCTGAAACTGGTGATCCGCGTCAGCGAGCGTCCCCGCACCCGCTGAGCGGGTTCAGTACACGAAATTCG
>DAIUET010000007.1:6164-22434 GCA_036845045.1 Gemmatimonadaceae bacterium
GTATGCGCCGTCTGGCACTTCGCGCCTTTTGGCAGTATGCGCCGTCTGGCAGTACGCGCCCTTTGGCAGTAATGCGCCCTTTGGCAGTCTGCGCCCCTAGGCAGTCTGCGCCCTTTGGCAGTATGCGCCGTTGGGCACCTCGCGCCGTCTGGCAGTATGCGCCCTTTGGCAGTTCACCCCTCAGGCAGTATGCGCCGTTTCGCAACTATTCCTCTCTCAAAGCCGCCACCGGATCCAGCCTCGCCGCCCTCCGCGCCGGGATCCAGCACGCCAGCGCCGTCACGCCGAGGAAGAACGCCGCGATCGCCGCGAACGTGAGCGGGTCGGTGGGACTCACCCCCACCAGCATCGATGACATCACCCGCGTCACCGCGAACGCCGTCAGCAGGCCCACACCGATACCTAACGCCGACAGCTTCATCCCCTGCCCCGCCACCAGCTGCAGGATGCTGCCGCTGCTCGCGCCAAACGCCATCCGCACGCCGATTTCCGCCGTCCGCTGCCTGACGAGTGTCGACAGCACGCCGTACAGGCCGATGCCGGCCAGCACCGCCGCCACCACCGCGAAGACGCCGATACAGGCCAGCGCAAACCGCGTCGGGGCCCGCGCCCGGTCCACCAGCACGTCCAGCGTCCGCATGTTGTTGATCACGTAGCGCGGGTTGATCTCCCGGACCGCGGCCCGGATGGTCGGGATCAGGCTGGTCGGGTTGCCGTTGGTGCGGATGACCCACTGTCCCGCGGCCCCGAAGCCGAACTGCCCGTCGGGGAGGTACATCGTCTCGCGGCCGTCGGTCGCCAGCGACACGTTCCGTTGGTGCCTGACGACGCCGATCACCTCGAACCATTCCGGGTCGGGGGCGCCGGTCCGGGCGAGGAAGCGCTGGCCCACCGCCTTCTGCCCCGGGAAGGCCTTGGCCGCGAACACGTTGTCGATCACGGTTCGGTTGAGTCCCGGCGCCACGTTGTCGGCATCCTCGAACATCCGACCGTCGATGAGCTGCGTTTTCATGACCGTGAAGTAGTCGGGCCGGATGACACGCAGGTCCGCTTGCTGGTAGAGTGCGGGATTGGTGAGCGCGCCCTCGGGGCCCCAGCGCACGTTGGACGCATTGCCGTCGAGCGGGATCGGGTTCGCCGCCGTCACGCCAACGACCCCGGGCAGGGCCCCCAGCCGCTCGTCCAGCAGCCGCGCCACGTTGGCCCGCCCTTCCGGCGTCGGCTCACCCACGTTCGCGAGTCCGAACGTCACCACGCCGCTGGGATCGAAGCCCGGCGCGGCGCGCTGCAACGCCACGAAGCTCCGGATCATCAGCCCCGAGCCCACCAGGAGGACAAACGCCAGCGCCACCTCGGCAGTGACGACGCCGGCGCGCAGCCACTTCCCCGCCCCCGACAGCGACGAGCTCCGCCCGCTGGCGCGGAGCATGTCCGCCACGTCCACGCGCGACGCGCGCACGGCCGGGACGATGCCGAAGATCAGCGCCGATGCGATCGCCGCGGCGGCGGTGAAGCCGAGGACGACCGGGTCGAGGCTCACCTGGTCGAGCCGCGGCAGGTTGGCCGGCCCGATCGCGATGAGGACCTTGATCCCCGCCCACGCCAGACCCACGCCTAACGCGGCCCCGGCCACGGACAGCACGAGGCTCTCGACCAGCATCTGCCGCAGCAGGTCCCCGCGGTTTCCGCCTAACGCCGACCGCACCGCCAGCTCACGCTCCCGCTGGCTCGTGCGCACCAGCAGGAGGTTGGCGACGTTGGCGCACGCGATCAGCAGCACGAACACCACCGCCCCCATCAGCGTCCACAGCGACTGCCTGGTGTTGGCGACCAGGTAGTCGTGCATCGGCTCGACGCGCCACACCACGCCGGCGGTCTCTTTGATCGGGAAGCGCTGGCGGAGATCCTGCACCAGCGCGTTCACCTCTTCCTGGGCGCTGGCCACGGTCTCTCCGGCGCGCAGCCGGCCGATGGCGCGCAGGAAGACGTTGATGCGCGAGCCGGCTGCGAAGTCCTGCCGCATCGTCACGTAGATCTCGGGCCGGCGCTCGATGTTCGACCCCTCGAACCAGAGCAGCTCGGCGTTCGGTTCGAGGATACCCACCACTTCGGCGCTGCCGTTGTTCCCCACGGGAAAGGTCTTGCCCACGATGCTCGTGTCCCCGCCGAACCGCTGCTGCCAGAACTCGTGCGTCAGGATCGCGGTCTGCGGTGGGGGCGGCGGTGGTGGACCAGCCGGCGCGGCGCCGGGGCCGCCCTGTCCCGGCGGTGGCCCGAACGGAGCGCCATCCTCGGCCACGAAGTCGCGGCCGAGCGCGACGCGCGTCCCGAGGGTCCGGAAAATGTTCGGGGTCACCCCGGCCACGCGGATCATGCGCGCTTCACCACGGTCGTCGAACATCGGCTGCTGGAACGTGGTCAATCCAGCAACTTCGTCGAACGCCTTGACCGTCGTCCGGAGGTCGGCGAAGTCCGCCGGCGCCATGGGAAAGTCGAGGACGTTCCGCGCCGACAGGTCGCCCGTGACAAACGCCAGCCGGTCCCTGTTCTCGTACGGGAGCGGCTGGAGCAGCACCGTGTTGATGACGCTGAAGATTGCCGTTGTCGCTCCGATGCCGAGGGCAATCGTGACCAGCGCGGTCACCGAAAAGACCGGTGACTTGATCAGCGTGCGGATGGCGAAGCCGATATCCCGGCGCAGGGTACCCATGAGGCGTTGACCGTGTGAAGGTTGAAGAGCCTACGTACGGTGTCGTCAGGAAGTGCCGGTTGGACACCGCGGTGGGGCGAAACGATGCTCCTGAGGCCAGAGGGCCGATGGCCATGGGCAGGGTGAACCGGTGCCGGTTGCACTGGCTCTGCTTACGGGTCCCTTCCAGTCTCAGGTGTCTGCTCGGCGAATCCCGCAAACCACACATTTCCAATACATGAGACTCAATCGCCTGCGTGTTATCGCGGTGCTCCTGACGTCAGCCGCCTGCGCGTCGTCGCGGATGCCCACCGACCCAGTCGTCTATTCGCGGACCGAAGCCGCCGACTCGGTCCGGATCAATGTCGGCCAGAAAATCGTGGTAGAGGGCGTCCGGGTCACGTTCACCGCGGTCGAGTCCGACAGTCGCTGTGCGACGGGCGTGGTTTGCGTCTGGGAAGGCGACGCCGTCGCCAATTTCTCGGTCGAACAGGACTGCGAATGCAATTCGGCGACCTATCAGCTCCAGCTTCACACCACCCTCGAGCCGAAAAGCGGCACGGCGTACGGATACCGTGTCGAGCTGCTCAAGCTGGCGCCGTATCCCCACGCGTCATCGCCCATCAAGCCCGAGGCGTACTACGCCTGGATCCGGTTGACCAGGGAATAGGGAATAGGAAATAGGAAATAGACGGTCGCATTTGGTAAGTCTGGCGTTGTTCACTGCTGTTTGCACTGCTCGCGCCTTGCTCGGCTCCTTCGCGCGTCGCAACGTTCGCCCGCCCGTCGCGACGACTCGTTGCGCCGGCGTCCGGAGGACCGAGCATGCCGAAGCCCCGAGGCACCAGCACTGCTTCCCGTCGCCAGGATGCGCCGACGCGTACGCGTAGTCGCGCGCGCGGCAACATCGCCACAACCAGGCCGACCACCGCGCGCCGCCGTTCACAGCAGCGCAACACGGTCGTCACCATTCGAACGCTCATCGGCAACCGGCTCATCGAGGGGAGCATGCCACCCTCGGCGCCGATCGTCCAACTGGCGCAGGAATGGAGCTACCTGCTCCGGTCGCGGGCGCGCTGGGTGGAGCACACCGGCGTCAGGCTGTCGCTGCGCGACCGGGCGTTGGCCGATCTGGAGCAGCTCGGGTTCTCGCGTCCCTTCATCCGGCGTCTGGCGACGGTCAACCACATCGAGGTTGAACTGCATCCCGTCAGCGGTACTGGAGGCGCGGCGGAGGTCTACGAGGCAGCGGCCGGGTTTCCATGGGAGTATCTGCTCAGCGCAGCCACGAGAGGCGCAGGCCGGTACCAGCGGATCCTCATAACGAGGCTCATCCGCAACAACAGAGAAGCAATTATCCCCCCTCCACCCGGGCGCGTACTCTTCGTGGAGAGCGCGCCGGGGCGGCTGTACGACCAGTACGACTTCGAGTCGGAGCGGAGGCGTATCGCGGCAGCGGTTCGCGCCCGCCAGGAGATCCTGGCCGACGGCACGCGCAGCGAGCCAGTGCACTTTGCGGCACCACGCGACACGGCGCCGGCCGACGCCCAGCCCCGGGATATCCGTTTCGCGCTCACCGAGACGGTGCGTGTCCTGAGGCGCACGGTGCAGTCTGAAGCCTGGGAGGCGATCCACGTCAGTGGCGTGGATACGCACCAGGCGGCAGCGGTCATCCCCGGTTTCTACGACGCGCTCCAGGAAAAGCCCCTGATCTGGAAGCACATCGCCGATGCCGAGGGCCGCGTGCGGGACGGGATGATCCTGCGGGAGTCGAACATCAGCGAGCTCGCGATCCCGTACGACGAACTCGCCGGCGTGCTGGTGAACCGGAGGCGCCCGCCCAACCTGGTCACGCTCAACCTGTACCACTCGGGCGCGCGGATCGCGCGTGAGCTCGTGGCGCAGGGCGCGCGCGCCGCCATCGGCTTCCTCGACGAGATCGACGACGAGCTGGCCGAGCTGTTCTTTCAGGCGTTCTACTGGGCGTGGTGCCGGCCCGGCGGAAACTGCTCCATCCCCCAGGCGTTCGTGGAAGCCTGGAGCCACCTGCAGGGATTCGGCGACCAGCTCCACGGCACGGCCATCGCGATGTGGCTGGGCCGGAGCGTCTTCGACCTGCACACGTTAGGCGCACTGGCCGCGGCCGCCGCAGAGCCGCCCGAGCCGCCGGCCGAAGAGCAGCTGACCCGCCAGGACCGGACGCCGGTGCGCGAACTCCTCTCCGTCGAGATCGACGTCGCGAGTGAGGTCAATTACTCGCTGCTGCACAACCAGCGACCACTGCTGGCCAAGCTGACGCTGACCAGGCTGGTGAACTATCCGCTCGAGAACATCGGCGTCACCGTGGAGCTCAACCTCGGCGCCGAGAACTACCCGTTCCGCTGCACGCTGCTGCAGCTCGAGGAGCCGCAGCTGGCGATGGCGTCGATGGTCCAGATCCCGCTGACCGCGTCGCTGCCTCGATCGTTGCGGGAGCGCGTGCACTCCACCGTCTACATCAAGGTGACCTGCAACGGGCGCATCGCCAGGGAGTCGACCCGCCGCGTCACGCTGATCCCGGTGGACGAGTGGGTCGACGATACCGACAACAACCCGTGGCTGCCGTCGTTCGTGCTCCCGCGGGACCCGGCCATCCTGAAGATCATCCAGTCGTCACGCCGGTACCTGGTCGGGATTCGCGACGATCCCGCCGCGGGCTTCGACGGCTACCAGTCGGTGGACGGGGATGCCGACGATCCGTCGGAGGGCGTGGACGCGCAGGTGCGCGCGATCTGGACCGCGCTGGTCAACGAGTACCGCCTGCAGTACATCAACCCGCCGCCGTCCTACTCGGAACAGTCGCAGCGATTGCGGACGCCCAGCGACATCCTGGCGTCAGGCAGCGGCACGTGCATCGACCTGACGCTGCTGCTCGCGTCGTGCCTCGAATACATCGACATCTACCCGGTGCTGGTGCTCCTCACCGGGCATGCCTTCGTCGGGTACTGGCGATCCGAGGACCAGCATGCCGCGTTCCTCGAGATGCGGCGTTTGCCGGCGAACGTGCCGGCGCCCGGGGACCCGGCAGCCCGGGCTGCCGCGGTGCCATTCGTCGACCAGTACGGCTGGCGCCTGACGAGGCTGCACTACGACGAGATCATGACGCACATCGCGTCGGGCGACCTGGTGATGCTGGAAGCCACGTACCTCACCTCCGCCAGCAGCTTCGCCGACGCGGTCGAGGAGGGCCGCGCCAACATGCGCAGCAAGCGGCAGTTCGACAGCCTGCTCGACATCCGGTCGGCCCGGTCGGCTGCGCCGCCGGTCACGCCACTCCCGATCATTGAGCACCCCTGACATGACCGCGCCGATTCCGGCACCGCACTCGCGCTTCGCGTCGCAGATCGAGGCGGCTCGACGCCAGGACGATCTCTTCAGCGACTTCTATGTGGAGTCGATCGGCGACGCCGACATCAGCGTCCTGCGGCGCCGGCGGCGCCGGGTCACCAACAGCCTCGAAAGCCCCATGCGCGCGGTGACGCTCGTCGAGGAGGACGGGGTGCTGTACTGGCGGGATGGCGTCCCGGGCAGGCCGGTGGGCCCGCGCCGGCGCGGCCGTCGGCGCGGTGACGTGGAACCCGGGGGCACGTATGTCATGACCCGCGAGTTCCCGGCCCTGGCGCCTAACAAGGTCATCGACGCTATCGGCGCGCTCGATCGGCGCCTCAACAAGGCTGTCGATGCGTCCCTGCGTTCGCGACTGCGGGAACTCCGGCAGACGCCGGATGGCGGGTTCGAGTTCGTCGCGCGCGATGCCGTGGGTCCCTTCTCCGGCCGCACCCTGCTGTTCGTCCACGGCACGTTCTCCAATGCGGACAACATGCTGAACGAGTTCAAGCTCGGTCGGCGCGCGCTGCGTTTCCTGAACCGGGCCACGCGCGGGGCGGCGAAGTACGATCAGGTGCTCTTCTTCGATCACCCGACGCTGTCCGTCAGTCCGGTGATGAACGCGCTGGAACTGGGTCGCGTCATGGCGGGATCGAAGGGCCAGGTTGACGTGATCGCGCACAGTCGTGGAGGACTCGTCGTGCGCTGGTGGCTCGAGGCGTTCGGCAGTTCGCTCCGCAGCACCTCTGCCTCACCGGTTCGCGCCGTGCTGGCCGGTTCGCCGCTCCACGGCACGTCGCTCGCCGCACCGGACAAGATCCAGGGCGCGATGAGCCTGATCTCGAACATCGGCACGTTTGCCGAAAAGACCATGAGCCTGGTTGGCGTCGCGAACCCTTTCCTCTGGGTCGCCGGCAAGCTGGTCGAGGTCGTCGTTTCGGTGACGGGCGCGTTGGCGCGCACACCGCTGGTCGACGCGCTGACCGCACTGATTCCCGGTCTTTCAGCGCAGTCAGCGGTATCGAATAATCACGAGCTCAGCCGCCTGCGCATCGGACCCGTTGCGGTGGATCCGGCCTATTACGCCATCAAGTCCAACTTCGAGACGAAAAACCCGGGCTGGCGGTTCTGGCGCAATTTTCGCAGGGATCGTGCGGGGGACCTCGCGGCGGACTTTGTGTTTCCTTCGGGCAACGACCTCATCGTGGACACGTGGTCCATGGATGATTTCGGTGTGCCAAAACTCCGCCTCGCGGGTAAGGCCTGTGATTTCGGTACATCGGAAACGGTCTGGCACTGCAACTACTTCCGCCAGGACAAGTCCGTCGAGTATATCGCGAGCGCCTTCAGGGTCGCCCTCGATTGAGCCAAAGGATGGGGCCGCCACGGACGGCTGATGTCGGGTTTGTTGCGCTTCTGCGTGGTCCATCTTCTAATCTGGTGCAGGCGTCGTAGCGATCACTCGTCAGGCAGTTGGAGCCGGCCGGCACGGCAGCGTGAGGAGGTGAATGGTGACGTGGCGAACCTTGTCTCTGCGGCAACGCCTGGCGCTTGCCATATGCGGTACGCTGGCGTTGGGGATTCTCGCCTTTGGCGTCGTCGCCTGGAACGAGGTACGGACGTCCGCGGTCGAGGCGTCGCAGGCCCGGCTCGAAGTCGTCACGCGCCGCATCGCTGACCTCCTGAGCAATTCGGTCGCGCAACAGAAGTCGCAGGTGGCGGGAGTGGCGCGCGACCGCGGCATCCAGCTCATCGCCTCCGGCGTCCAGGGTCCCGCGCGTGACAGCGCCGCGGACCGGTTCCGGCGCGCCGATTCGGCCAACGCGACGACCGTCGCCATCCAGGTCTGGAATCGCACCGGCTCGGTCATCTTCTCTTCCAGCGAGCCCACGGAAAGTCTTGGCAACGGCGATCGTCGGGCGCTGATCGCAACACTGGCTCGGGGCGACTCGTCCGGCATTACCCCGTTCCGGATCGAGAACGACTCCGTGCGGTACGCAGTCATCGCCCCGATTCGCATCGGAGGGCCGGTCTCCTCGTGGGCGGTCATCTGGAGACGCCTCCAGTCCGGCGAAACGTCGCGCTCACTGACGGACCTGATCGGGGCGCACGCGCGGCTCTCGTTAGGTAACGCAACGGGCGACGTCTGGACCAACATGAGCGAGCCCGTCGCGCCGCCCGCGCCACGGGTGGCGGGCCAGTCCGACTCGGTGTTCCTCGCCATGACCAACGACGGTGAACGCGTGCTCGGCAGTCGGGCGCAGGTTCCCGGAGCGCCGTGGGTCGTCGCGATAGAGCTCCCGTATTCGGAAGTCCTTTCGCCGATCGTGGGCCTCGCCCGGCGCCTCGCGATCTTCGGCACCGCCCTCCTGTTGCTCGGCGCGCTGCTTGCCGTCGCCGTTGCGCGTTCGCTGACGCGGCCCATCAGGGAACTGGCAGACGCTGCGGAGGGCCTTCGTGAGGGCGACTATTCGCGTCGCGCACCGAATGGCCGCACCGACGAACTGGGTGAACTCGCCGGCGCATTCAACACGATGGCCGACGCCATCGCCGACGCGCGTGTGAAGCTGCAGGCACATGCGCAGGACGTCGAGCAACGCGGGACGGCGCTCGCCGACGCATTGCGCGAGAATGCGCGGACGATGGCGGAACTCGACGCGGTGCTGTCCAGCGCCCCGGTCGGCTTTGCCTTCCACGACCGCGACCTCCGCTACGTGCGCGTGAACGAACGTCTCGCCGCGGCCATTGGCCGCCCGCCTTCGGAGATCATCGGCAAGCGCCCGAGTGAAGTACTGCCGGGCATCGGCGCCGATATCGAGGAGGGACTGTCGCGCGCGCTGGCGACCGACCAGGCCGTGCTCGACCTCGAGCTGGCGGGACCGACCACGCAACGCGGTGAGACGGGACGCGAATGGCTCGCCACCATGTTCCCCGTGCGCACCAGGGAGTGGGACCTGGTGGGCGTCGGCTCGGTGCTCGTGGACATGAGCGCGTACAAGGGACTGGAGCGGCAGTTCCTGCAGGCCCAGCGGATGGATGCCGTGGGCCGGCTCGCTGGCGGCATCGCGCACGACTTCAACAACATCCTCACCGCGATCGCGAGCTTCAACGAATTCGCCATCCGGGCGCTGCCTGACGAGCACGCGGCGGTCGATGACCTGGACCAGGTTCGCGGCGCCGTCCAGCGCGCGGCTGGGCTCATCCGGCAGCTGCTGGCCTTCAGCCGGCAGCAGGTCATGCAGCCGGTGGTGCTGAACCTGAGCGACGTGGTGCGCAACCTGGTGCCCATGCTGCGGCGCCTCATCCCGGAGAGCGTAGCGCTCCACAGCTTCCTCGACCCGGAGCTCTGGGCCGTGCGCGCCGACCCGGTGCAGATCGAGCAGATCCTGGTCAATCTCGTGGTGAACGCGCGCGACGCCATGCCGAACGGCGGGACGCTCACGATCACGACGTCCCAGGCGACGCTCGACGAGGCGTATATCCGCGAGGGGCATCGCGACGCCGCCATCGGCGACTACGCCGTGCTGTCGGTCTCCGACTCGGGCGTGGGGATGGACGCAGCCACCAAGGCGCGCGTCTTCGAGCCGTTCTTCACCACCAAGGCCCCCGGGCATGGCACGGGCCTGGGCCTCTCCACCGTGTACGGCATCGTGAAGCAGAATGGTGGCAGCATCTGGCTGTACAGCGAGCCGGGTCGGGGGACGACGGTGAAGATCTTCCTGCGCCGGCACGACGAGCCCGACGAGCGGCGCATCACGGCGGAAACACCGGCCCACGTGGACAGCCGGCCGGCGGTGATCCTGCTCGTCGAAGACGACGACCTGGTACGCACCGCTGCGCTCCGCGCGCTGCGCAAGCGCGGCCATCGCGTCCTCGAAGCGGTGGATGGCGAGGCGGCGCTCTCCGCGCTCGCGCGCGAGAAGGAACAGGTCGACCTGGTGATCACCGATCTCGTTATGCCCCGGCTCGGGGGACGGGAGCTGGGCGAGCGCCTGCGCGCCATGGGAAATGAAGCGGCGATCCTCTACATGTCGGGCTACACCGGCGATGCGGTGACGCAGCGCGCCATGCTGGATGAAGGCGCAGAGTTTCTCGAAAAACCCTTCACACCCGACAAGCTGCTCCAGCGAGTCGACGAGATCCTGCGCACTCACCGGCCAGCAAGCGTGCGCTGAGCACTCAGGTCTCCGCTCACGGCCTGATCACCGGGAGCCCGCTGGGCACACGCAATGGAATCACATGGTTGAGGTTCCGCGCCGCGGGATCGGTCAGGGCACCCATGTAATCCATCAGCTTGTCGACGAGGTCTGAGGGGAGCACCACGCCATCCAGGATCGGGTCGCGGTGAAGGAGGATGTCGGTCGCGTTGGCTACGGTGGTGCCCCGCAGGAGCGGTTCGAGCCTGCTGTCATCGAACGCCAGCAGCTTGAGGTGCGACTCGCTGTAGTGTTCGATGAACTCGCGGAGGTCGAGGATCGCGCCGTCATGGCCATACGGCGCCGTGAGCTCCACGTTCCGCAGCGGTGTCGTACGGAACCGGTAGATCTCGGCCGGGTTGCCGGTGACGTTCATGCGACCGAAGTCATCACGACCCTCGAATCCGTTCCCCTGCCCCGGGCCGACCTGGGCAACCGCCACATTGTGGAATTCCTGGTCCGAGAATGTCGCGCCGTTGTGACACTCCACGCATCGCAGCGACAGGAATGTCTTCGCTCCTTCGAGCTGCAGTGTCGTGAGCGCGCGGTCGTTGCCAGCCAGGAATCGATCCCATGGTGAATTCGCCGACGACAGTTGATCGATGAAGAACGCGGCGATGGCGTTCGAGGCATGCGCGAACGTCATGTCCTCGAACCGGGTTCCAGGGTAGGCGGCGAGAAACAGGCCGCGATACTCACCAACGGCGCCCAGCCGCGCCATCAGCGCCTGCCAGATCGCCGTGAAGTCGTCGTCCGCGATCTCCGCCAGCTCGTTGCCGGAGAACCCGCGCATTTCGAAACGGTTCGTGACCGGAAACATAGCGAGCGCCGAGATGGCACCGAACTCGAAGACCTGCTTCATGTCATCGGTGAGGTGCGCGCCGGCCGGCGTGTGCAGCGTGCCTTGCCCGTCCACCTCCACCCGCCCGTCCCAGAACAGCCGCCGCATGTCGGCGAGGTTGAACAACGGCGGTGCGTTTCTCGGGATGAAGACGCCCTGGGGATGTGACCGTGCCGGTCCGAGGCCCGAGCCGCCCTGTCCGATGGAGAGACTCTTGCCATCGCCTGTCCCGAATCCGGGGACGTGACACGTCATGCAGGAGATGTCCCGCGTGCCGCTGAGAAGCGGGTCGAACGCGAGCGCCTGTCCGAGGCGCACCAACGGCCTCCGCACCAATGGTCTGGGAGCGAGCTGGCCGACGCCCTTCGCCTCCGCCAGCGCGCGGACTTCGCGAACGAGCTCCAGCTCGAAGCCCACGTCCCTCGCGCTGGACACCTGGCCGGGGGGCGGCAGAGGGTCGATGGACCGGGATGCGTCGCATGCGCCCAGGATCAACAGAGCACTGAGAGAGCCAGAACCGACGGTGATTCGCGACATGAGGGACTCCGGGCGGAAGACGTCGACCCACCAATCGAGAATCCCGCCCCGGAGCCGACACTGCCGCCCCGGTGTCGGCCTGGGGGCCCGTATTTCGATTGTCGGATGAGCAGGGCACATTGCGCCCCGTTGTCTCCGCGCTATCCTCGTCAGATCCCCGGGGGCAGCATGACCCTCCTACAACGAGAACGATGGCTCGTCCTCGAGCCGCTGCTGGATGAGGCGCTGCAGCTGGAAGAGCACGAGCGCACGTCCTGGCTTGGAGCGTTGCGTTCGCGCGCGCCGGACCTGGCCGACGATCTCGCGACGCTGCTGTCCGGTGAAGCGACCGCCGATCACGACGGCTTTCTGAATGGGCCGGTGTTTGCAACACTGGCGGGCCTGCAGTTGGGCGCGTATACCCTGGAGAGCCCGTTAGGCGAGGGCGGGATGGGGTCGGTCTGGCTGGCCCGGCGCACCGACGGGAGATTCGAGGGTCGGGCGGCGGTGAAACTTCTGAACCTCGCGCTGCACACAACTGCGGGGCAGGAGCAGTTCCGCCAGGAAGGATCGTTGCTCGCGCGCCTCGCGCATCCCGGAATCGCCCGCCTGCTCGACGCCGGCGTGAGCCCAGCCGGTCAGCCCTACCTGGTGCTGGAGCACATCGACGGCCAGCCCATCGACCAGTTCGCGCGTGAGCGCGCCCTGTCGGTGGGCCAGCGCCTGCAGCTCTTTGAGCAGGTGCTGGACGCCGTTCACCATGCGCACGCGAACCTCGTTGTCCATCGCGACCTCAAGCCGTCCAACATCCTCGTGACGCGCGACGGCAAGGTGAAGTTGCTCGACTTCGGGCTCGCGAGACTGGTTCAGCCCGACGCGAGCACGCCGGATGGTGCGGACCGCACCGGTCATCGGTGGATGACACCTCAATACGCGTCGCCGGAACAGGTCCGTGGCGATCCGGTCACGACGCGGACCGATGTCTACCAGCTCGGTGTCGTGCTCTGCCACCTCCTCTCCGGGCATCTCCCCTTCGAGCGGGAACACCTGCACGACATCGAGACGGCGGTGCTCAACGAGGATCCCCCGCCGCCTTCAGCACTCGCGACCGAGCCCGCGGTTTCCACGGCCATCCGCGGAGACCTCGACGCGATAGTGCTCAAGGCGATTCGGAAAGCTCCGGCGGACCGGTACCCGTCCGTCGAGGCGTTAGGTGCCGATGTCCGCCGGTTCCTCGCGGGTTACCCGGTGAGCGCACGGCATTCGACGCTCGGCTACCGCGCGCGGCGTTTCGCGCGAAGGCATCGCATCGGTCTTGGCGTGGCCGCGGCCGCCGTTGTCGTCACCACCATCTATATCGGGACGCTGGCCCGCGAACGGCAACGCATCACGAGTGCGCTGAATGAAGCGCATCTCGGAGCCCGAAGAGCTGAGGCAGTGACGAACTTCATGCTCGGGCTCTTCGATGCAAGCGTCGGCGGCCGGACCCTGGCTGACTCCATTACGGCACGGGAGCTCCTTGCGAGCGGCCTGGCGCATGCTCGCGAATTCAGCGGTCAGCCCGCGCTGCAGGCTCAGATGCTGGACATCGTCGGGCGTCTCGAGATGCGACTTGGCAATTACGACCGGGCGTCACCGCTGCTCGAGGAGGCGTTGGCCACGCGACGACGGCTCCATGGCTCGCAGCATCCGGATGTCGCCACGAGCCTCGAGTCTCTCGCCGATCTCGCGTTCCTGAAGCGGGATGTACCCGCGCGCCTGCGACTGAGCGAGCAGGCGCTGACCCTGCGGCGAAACTTGGCGGGCGCTGATGACCCCCGGTCCACCGCTGCGCTGCACGCGTACGGCAGCGCGCTGCATGCGTCCGGAAACGTTGCCGGTGCAAAGCAGATTTTCGATGAGTGGATGTCGCGAATCTCCCGGCTGCCGCCCGATACCACGTACGAGCGTGCCAGGCAGCTTCAGGACGCGGCGATACTGCTCACGTACGACAGTAATTTCGGCGCCGCCGAGAAGCTGCTTCGGGAAGCATTCGACCTCAAGCGGGCGCTGTTTGGGGAGGAGCATCCCACCCTGGCTCACACCCGAGCCGCGCTGGCGGATGTCTTCGACCAGACGAGGCGTTATGCGGAAGCCGAGGCCGAGATCAGGGCGGCCATTGAGATCTTCCGCGCAGCGTATCCCGATGGGCATCCAGAAACGTCACGGAAGCTTCGACAATACGCGGTTATCCTCGAGCACCAGAAGCGGTACGTCGATGCCGAACCGCCGTTACGCGAGGCGCTCGACATTCAGCGCCGCCTGTTGGGAAACGAGACCCTCGACGTCGCCATGACTGAGTTGAACCTGTCATTGGCGTTGACCAGGATCGACCAAATGACGGAGGCGGCACAGCTGGCGCGACACGGGCTGGAGGTGCTGCAGCGACTGTTTGGTCCGGACAACTCGATGGTGTACTTCGCGCGGATCGTCCTTGGTGATGCAGTCAGTGGGCTGGGACGTTACGCGGAGGCGGAGTCATTGCTCCTGAGCGCCTATCGCCGGTTCCAGGCGCCGAAACCGATGACGCGCGCCTGGCATGTCGCATCATTGGATGCGCTCGTCAGGCTCTACGAAGCCCAGGGGAAGGCAGGAGAAGCAGCACGATACCGTGCCCTTCTCCCCGTCGATTCGACGGTCACGCGCTAAGCCGAGGAAATCGGCGAGATCAATGGCTTCAAGGGGTTTAATGGGGTCAGACTCCATTGGGGCGGAGGCGTAGTGGGTTGCCTCACCGCGACCATGCGCCGCCTCCGCGGTGATTTCTGGCCAGGCAGGTCTTCAAACCCGGCGTGGATCCGTCTCGCTCAATGCGCTATGCAGGACCATCCGCGCCTTGCGCCAGTCGCGCTGCACCGTGCGTTCGGAAACGCCGCGAAATCCGGCGATCTCGACGAATGAGAACCCGCAGAAAAAGTGGAGGTCGACCAGCTCCGCCAGCGACGGGTCGAGCTTCGTGAGCTCTTCCAGTGCCTCGCCAAGGCGTGGCAGGTCGTCACCCTCTCCGGCTGACGCGCTACCAAGGTCCTCTGTCAGCGTGATCTCGAACTGACGACCACCTTTGCGCAGGGTCCGGCGTTGGCGCGCGTAGTCGATGACCAGACCTCGCATCGCCCGCGACGCGTACGCGAAGAATCGGCGCCGTTCCGCGAACGCGACTCCATCACGATGCGCGATGTTGAGGTAGGCCTCGTGCAGCAACGTCGTCGCACCAAGGCTGAAGTTCGCCCCGCCGCGACGCAGGTGATGTTCCGCCAGACGGTGGAGCTCGTGATAGAGCGCCGCAAATAATTCCTCGACCGCGACCGGATCAGCCTCGGCGCGTGCGAAGAGCGCGGTCAGATCCTCCGACAAGCCGCCTCCGGGGGCGAGTGAATCCACCAAGGCAAGATACGCCAGCCGGGTCCTTTGGTGAGACGTCAAGAGCCTGTCCCCGAGCTACCAGTGTCAGGAATTACGAGTTACAAGTCTCGGGTCACGAGTCATGAGCGATTCCACAGATGCATCGCCGCATAACTCCGCCACGGTCGCCACGACTCGGCCCGCCGCGTGAGCTGCGACGTCGTCAGGTTCCCCGCCGCGCGTCGCAGCACGAGATCTGAAGCCGGGAACGCGTCCGGCCAGTGCAGCGCACGCATGACGATGTACTCCGCGGTCCACGGCCCGATGCCGCGAATTCCGATCAACCGCGGCATCAGCACCCGGACGTCGGCCTCCGGGTCAAGGGTGAGCTCGCCATTGGCCACGCGCCTCGACAATTCGTGAATCGTTTCAGCGCGCGCAGCAGGAAGTCCAATGCTCCGGATCGCCCGTGCACCGGCATCGGCGAGTCGTTCGGCGCTGGGTGTCAGGTGCGTGAGACCTTCCTCCGGCGATGGGAACCGCTCACCGAATTCCATGGCCAGGCGCCCCATCAGCGTGCTCGCGCCGGCAACCGAGACCTGCTGGCCGAGGATGGCGCGAACGGCGAGTTCGAAACCATCCCACGCGCCCGGCACCCGCAACCCGCGCGACGACGCTGGGATCGGCCCGAAGCCGGCCCGGGTCAGGTGCCGCTCGATCGCATCAGGCTCGGCGACCAGGTCGAACAGGTGCTTCACCCGGGCGCAGACCGCCATGAGAGCCGGAGCAAGGGATGCATCCGCCTCGAGCAGGACGACGTCGTGGTTCGCCAGTGCGCTGTCGCGATCCGGTAATCGCACCCGGATCACACCCGTGCGCCCGCCAAGTCGGACCGTACGTGACCAGCTGCCTGACGAGACGCGCTCGGCACCCGGTGTCGCCCGTCCGGCCAGGAATGCCAGTAGTGCTTTCCACGCCAGGGGCGGTCGGTACGCCAGCGTCAGGCAGAGATGAGGTTCGTCAGGCAAGGCCCCTGCGCTGGTCCCATTCGATTGCCGGCGTAGCGACTCCGGGTTCAACCGGTACCGTTCGCGGAACAGTGCATTGAAGCGGCGCACGCTCTGGAAGCCGCTCGCATCGGCCACGCGCGCCATCGGCAGGCGGGTTTCTGTCAGGAGCTGCTTCGCCAGCAACAGCCTGTGCGTCTGCGCCAGCGCGACCGGCGAGACGCCCAGCTCCTGCTGCATCGAGCGGCGCAGCTGCCGTCCACTGACGCCCAGT
>DAIUET010000008.1:0-2618 GCA_036845045.1 Gemmatimonadaceae bacterium
TGCCTGCAGGGCAGCGCGCAGGCTGTCGTCGCTGATTCCGGGCGCAACCGCGCGCAGCACCCGTGCATAACGCTGCGGCGTCGCCCGCGCCCCGGCGAGCAGCGCAAGGCTCGAATCAGCGGACAGGCGGTTGTGGCGCCGGAAGGCGCGATCGATGGCGGCCCGCCCTTCCACATCAGCGAAGCGCTGCAGCACCGCCAGTCGCGCCGGATGCTCCGGATTGTCGAGGATGCCCGGTGCGTAATCCGGCAGCCGGTGTTCGTAATACTGCGCGATGTCCCGCATCAGCCTGACGAACACGAGGTTGATCGAATGGCGAAATCCTTCCGTTACGGTGGGCGTTTCGCGGTCGTGCGTTCGGTCGAAGTTCGTGAATTGGTGCACCCCACCGCCGGTGAAGAACGTTTCCGCCGGACTCGCCGAGTAGCGTCGCTCCATGGCCAGAGAGAGCAGGTCGCGCACTTCGATACCCGGGCGTTCGCGCAGAACGGTGCGCACCCAGCGCGTGATGGGGTCGTCCGCGGTCCGCACCAGGGTCGAGTCCTCGGTCGCGCCGGTGAGTTCCCCGTGCAGAGTCGCGACGATTTCGAGGTACGTGACCAGCGTCCGCAGTTTCGCCGTCGAACCCAGTTCCAGTCGCGCGCCGAGGTTCAGGTCGAACGGCCGCTCGAGATTGTCGACCTGGATGCGAACGAGGTTTCCTCGGGGCGTTCGCTCGTACAGGATGAAGCCGTACTTGACCGGCGACGGGTCTTCCTGGCCAAGGAGACGCTCCCCATCCAGTCCGGCTGAACGCACGAAGCTCGGGTCGGCCAGCGACCGGAGGAGCAGTGTGGCCTCGCGTTGGCCGGCGCTGTCGATCGTCGTCTGCGCGGCGAGATCGAACCGGTCGAGCTGGTACAGGCCACCCACCGCGACCAGGTCCGCGATGCGCGTCCTGACCGCATTGATCGCCTTCCGCTCCACATACGGCACGCGCCGGCCCCGCGGAGGGTCGCTGCGCAACGAAACGTTCGACGCGAATGCGGCGCGGGCGAGGGTGGGCGATACCACCCCCTCGGCACCCGCCAGGCGCAGGTGCGTATCGGTGAGTTCCGCCAGAGCTTTCTGTCCCGCCGCCGAGTACAGGTAGCGCGACGGCCGGCGCTGGGCGAGGAGTAGCATCATCACCGCGCGGTAGGCCCTCCCGGCTGCTATGCTCGACCTGCCGGTGACTTCCGATCGCAACCTGGCGTCCGCCGAATCGGGATCGATGCCGAACCACAGCCGCAGGCCATCGCGCAGGCCGATGACCTCGCCGTAGCCAGGCAGCGCGCCAAGCGGAAGCACGTTGAGGTAGTCCAGCAGAATCCGACGGCGAACCTCGATGGTCAGCGATCCGTGGCGATACGAGCGCAGGGTGGCCGACGCCATCTGACGTGCCTTGTCGCCGGGACTGCGGGTGACACCGTCCGGCGAATGGCGCAGCTTCTCCAGTTGGGTGGCCAGGGTGCTCGCGCCGAATCGCTTGCCGCCACCCAGCACCCGCGCGCCGGCGAAATTGGCCAGCGCCGCCACGAAGCGATCCCACTCGATCGCCGGATTCCCGTACGGGTGCCGCTCGTCCAGCAGCTCGCGATTCTCCAGGAAGAGCAGTGTTTCGCGCACCGGAGCGGGAATCTCGTCGAACGAGCGGTACACCGTCGCGGGGAAGTTGCTGGCCGAGATCAGCGAGCCGTTCCGGCCCGTCAGGGAAAGCCCCGCCTGCGTCTTCTCGTCATATGGCGGGAAAAGACCCAGCTCGGCAACGCGGCGGAAGCGGTCCGAGACTCGCGCCTGCCTGACGACATGAAAGCCGCGCTGCTCCAGTCGATCGACGACATCGGGAAGTACGGAGTAACCAAGTCGCACGTCGAGCGGACCGGCACCGACGGGTGCGGGAGCGTCAGTGCGCCCGCTGTCGACCGTGAAGACGATGCCTCGCACGTAGCGCGCGACCACGACTGCGCTGGCCCGCGAAACCAGGCCTGTGTAAAACGCAGCGAAGACCAGCAGCAGCGGGAAAACGACGAACCATGCTATTCGCCGGAGCCGGCGGCGACGCGAGGACCGTTCCGGTGTCTCGTGACCTGAGGTTTCTATTTTCGTTGCACTCCGTACATCGGGACCAGGTTGAAATTTACTCGAGCCGGTGGATCGGCCCTGATCCCTCATGGGACGACGGCGCCGGCGGCTGGCGCCTGGCCGTGAACGTTCCGGTCCCGTTGCCACCCATGTCGACCGATCCCTTGAGCGCGTCCTTGGACTCCGCTTCCCCGTTGAACGTCATGGTGAACGGGTCACCGCCCGCGGACGTCGTGAAGCTGAAGGAGAATTCATTCCCCTTTATGGTTCCCCTGACGTCAAGCTCCCCGAACGCCTGGGAGATATAACGGCCGGTGAGGGAATCGCCGCGCTGGACGAGGCGCACGGTCGGTGAACCCTGTCCACCTTCGTAGACGACGGTGAACAACCAGTTCCCCGACAGGTCCGCCTTCGCGGTGTCGCTCTGCGCGATCGCGATCGATGAAGATCCCAGCAGCAGCATCACGGCCGCCGCGGTCCTGAACATTCCGGGCATCTGCGTACTCCAGGCGAGT
>DAIUET010000008.1:2718-7180 GCA_036845045.1 Gemmatimonadaceae bacterium
AGCCCGGCGTAGCAGTCGGCCTGCAACTCGAGCCGGACCGACATCGCGTTGGCTTCGGGACCGCCCCGCGACCGCATCTGGTTGGCCTGGTCCATGGTGCCGAGCAGGTTCTGGACGTGATGGCCGACTTCGTGCGCGATGACATACGCCTGGGCGAAGTCACCAGGCGCACCCAGCCGCGTCTTCAGGTCCTCGTAGAACGAGAGGTCGATGTAGACCGTCTGGTCGAGCGGGCAATAGAACGGCCCCATGGCCGACTGACCCGTGCCACACGCCGACGACGTGACGCCGCTGAAGATCACCAGCGATGGTTCACGGTAGCTCTGACCCGACGCGCTGAAGAGCGCGCCCCAGGTTTCCTCGGTGCTCCCGAGCACGCGGGAGACGAAGTCACTCGCGGGATCGTTGGCGGGAGGGGGAGCCCCGGTGTCGGCACCGCCGCCGCCTAACAACTGCAGCGGGTTGATTCCCGTCAACGCAGCGATCACCAGCACGGCCAGGAGACCCAGGCCGCCTGTGACCGGAAGCCCGCCTCGCATGCCGCGGCGATCCTGCACGTTGGTGCTTCGTCTCAGGTCCTGCCACCGCATGGATCAGCTCCCGTAGTCAGAGGACAAGGCATACATACCCTGACGCTGCCCGCCGGTCCCGCCAGCGAGCAGGCTCAGCGCCAGCGCTCGATGCGCTCCGGGAACTCCATGTCACCGATCTCGGCACAGAACGCGTGGAGTTCGTCGCGTCGCGCGCCGCGCCACTGCAGGTCGTCGACTGTTTCCGCCAGCGGCGCATCTTCGCGCAGTGTCGCCAGCCTGCGATACAGGCTCACCTCCACGCGGTGATGTCGCAGGCTGTCGGCGAGCGCGGCTGCGCCCCTGACCGATACACTCCACCGGGACGCATCGTCGGGAATCGCGTCGAGGTTGCCGTACTGCGCGAGTACGATTGCGGCCGAGCGCGCCCCCCAGCGAGGGACGCCGGGAATGCCGTCCGCGTCGTCACCCACAAGTGCCAGCCAGTCCGGAATGGACGACGGTGGAATCCCGAACTTCGCGACGACGCCGGCTTCATCGATCACCACGCGCCGCATCCGGTCCAGGCAGACCACGCGCAGGCCGCGCACGCACTGCCGGAGGTCCTTGTCCGGCGAACAGATGACCACCTGCTCCACGGCCGGGTCGGCCGCTGCGCGGGCGGCGAAGGTGGCCAGCGCATCGTCGGCCTCGAATTCGATCATCCGCCAGGTGACGATGCCTAACGCTTCTGCCGCGCGCTCGGCGAGCGGGAACTGCGACAGCAGGTCGTCGGGGACGCCGAAACTCGTCTTGTAGCCGTCGAAGAGGTCGTTGCGGAACGACTCGATGACCGTATCGAAGGCGATGCCGACGTGGGTCACGTCGGGTTCGCGCAGGAGCGCGTACAACGAACGGAGGATGCCGCGTGTGGCGCCGACCTCCTGTCCATTGTGGATCACCTTCGGTGCACCGAAATACGAGCGGAAGAGCTCGTACGTCCCGTCGACCAGGTGGACCTTCACGCCGGCTCGATCAGCGCGGGACGCGATTGCCCGCGATCCACACCGACGAGATCCGCCGCACGTTGGAGATGTCGAGCAACGGGTTGGCGTCGAGCACGACGAAATCAGCCCACTTCCCTGGTTCGATCGTACCCAGTTCGTCCTGGAGACCCATGCAGCGCGCGGCCTGGCCCGTGGCTGACTGGATCACCGCAGGGGCCGACATCCCCGCCCTCACCATCATCTCGAGTTCCATGAGCTCGAAGTAGCCCTGGAACCGTCCGGTCGGGCCGGTGTCGGTCCCCATCGCGATCGGAATGCCCTCCTCGGCCAGGTGTTCCAGGTTCATCATCGCGAATGGCAACTGCGCCTTGTAGGTCTGCGCGGACGGGCTCGTGCGCGTGGCCTGCTGGCGGGCCGCATCACGGCCGGCGGCCACCCAGGCCGGATTCGCGTGCTTGAGGAAGAGCGGATCCGAGAAAAAGTCCGGCGTCGATTCGTAGACATAGGTCGACACCTCTCGCATGAGTGTGGGCGAGTAGCAACGACCCGATGCCTTGAGCGCCGAGACGAACTCCGCGTCGACCCTCTGGTCACGGACGCTATGTGCGATGAAGTCGACGCCGGCAGTCAGGAGATCCCTGGCGTCGGCCAGGTAGTAGACGTGGGCCGCGACCCGCAGCCCGCGCTGGTGTGCCTCGTCGATCACGGCGCGGTAGACGTCTGGCGGCATCTTCGTCGCCGTGCCCAGGTTGTCATCGACACGGATCTTGACCCAGTCGACCTTCTGGGCAGCGACGTCGCGCACCATGGATCGCGCCTCGTCGGGAGTGCGTGGAGTAAGCACCGGCCCGGCCACGTAAACCCGGGCGCGGTCGAGGGTCGCCACGTCTTGCGCTGCCCGCGCCGCAAAGACCGCCTCGGCTTCGCCGCCGAGGCTGACGACGGTGGTCACTCCGTAAGCGGCGTAGGTGCGAAGGTCGTCGGGCGTGTTGACGTGACCATGTGAGTTGATGAGGCCCGGAATGACGACCTTCCCGCCCAGCGAGATTCGCTGGGCGCCCGTTGGGATGGTCGTGCGGCCCGTGGGCCCAACAGCAACGATCCGTCCGTCGCGAACGACGATGATACTGGTGCCGAGGGGCGTTTCGCCGGTGGCGCCGATGAGCCGTACGTCGGTGAACGCCTTCACCGCAGAACGTTGCGCACCGAGCGATTCAGGCGGTGGCGCGCCAAGAACGACGGACGCGACCAACAGGATGTGTTTCGCACTCAACTCGATCATCGGCCCTCCGGGAAAGCGCCAGGCGAATCAACCTACGACTGCGCGTGGATGGTGGCCATCCCGCAGTGCTCGTCGTACTTTCGCCCGTCAGGAACGCCTTCCCCCCGGGCCGGATGCTTCAATGAAGCGCATCGCTCTTGTCGTTCTCGTCGTCGCGGCTGCGGGTTGCGCCGCGGTCGGCGGCCAAACGAAGTCAGCGCCACCAGCTGAGGAAATGGGCGCTGCGGGATCGCTCGCGCAGATCTATTACTGGCGTGCCAAACCGGGGAAGTTCGACGAGTACACGCGCTACGTCCGCGATGTGGCGGAGCCAATCGACGCCGAAGCGCACCGGCGTGGGGCGTTCATCTCGGTCACGACCTACATGACGCAGGACACGCTCACCCCGTGGACGCATATGCGGGTGTTCATCCTTCGCGACTCGGCGCAGCTTCGCGCCCTGTCAGGAGCGCTCGACAGCGCCGGCATGAGGCTCGAGCCTGACAGTGTCAAACGACGCCAGCGATCGCAGTATTCCGCTGGTCTTCGCGACCGCGCCGGCGCGGCAACGGTCCAGATACTCCGGCGCTAGGCGGTCCGCGGACCGGAAACGCCTGCTTCTCCAGCGGGAGGCAGGTACGCCATCGTACGTCCCACCGGCACTGTAGCGCATCTTTGGTTCTGAGTTTGCCTGAGCGATCCGCCGAACGGTAGTATCCGCACGAGAGAGCTATGGATGACCCGGCAGTGCGGCCCGCCGCTAACCCTCAGTCTACCAGGGCCCCGGGGACAATCCCCTTCGCGCCGAACTTTTTCCGAACCCGGTCCACCGTACGCGCGATGGCGAGGTCGCGATCGGTCTCCAGGCGCTGATCCTCGGACGCGAACAGGTGCAGCTGGTCGGCGCGCGGATCCTCGGACAGCGACGACAGCGCGACGCCGATCAGCCGGGCCGGCACCCGGCGCGCCCCGCGGAGCTTCTGCAGCAGTTCCTTCGCCGTTTCCATGATCACGCGGTCGGACACGACCGGTTTGGCCAGCGTGCGACGGGCGCTTCGCGTGCGGAAGTCCTTGTCGCGCAGCTTCACCGTGATCGTGCGCGCGGTGAATCCACCCTGGCGGAGGTCCCAGGCCGCCTTCGTCACCAGGCCAAGCAACTCCCGCTCGAGGTCCTCGTCCTTCGACAGGTCGACCGGGAATGTCTCGTCGCGGCTCATGCTCTTCCGGTCGCCGTGCCCCTCGACCTCCGCGCCGCCGATGCCGTGCGCGCGCTCCCAGAGCCACTCGGCGGCATTCGTGCCCAGCATCCGCCGCAGGCTCACCAGGTCGTGCTGGAGCAGGTCCGGCACCGTCACCATGCCTAACGATGCGAGTTTCGCCTGGAACTTCGGGCCGACCATGGGGATGTCGGCCAGGTTGAAGGTGCGCAGGAATCCGGCCTCGTCGCCGGGAGCGACGATATGGACGCCGTCGGCCGTCGTCCCCGGCTTCGGCTTGGCGCGTTCCACCGCCATTTTCGCCACCAGCCGGTTGGTGCCGCCGCCGATCGAAATCGACATCCCCGTCTCGCGCTTGACGGCGGCGCGGATCCGGTGAGCCGTGTCGCGCAACGACTCGTTATGGTAGACCGCTTCGGTGCCGCCCATGTCCAGGTACCACTCGTCGACGCTGGCACCGGAGACGAT
>DAIUET010000008.1:7280-14575 GCA_036845045.1 Gemmatimonadaceae bacterium
CGTCATGCCGGCTTCCGGCAGCGAGCCAGGAGCATCAGACCGAACGAGCGACTGAGCGTTCGATGCACAGCATCGGGCACACCTATTGGTAGAAACCGGCGAGGGAAGCCAAAGCGCCGGAACTCGACGAGCTCGAGGTGGTTTCCAAGCAGCGCCCGGAATTCATCACGGGTGTAGGCACGACCGATCGGGTTCCCCGCCCCATCGTATTGGCGGACGAGTTCGTCCGGAGTCGCCGCGAGCAGCATCTGCTCCCGGCCTCGGCCGGGCACTTTGACAAAGGGACGTGCCAGGCCGACGACCAGCTTGTACAGCCGCGGTGACTCGAGCACCAGCGACCGATAATAGACGGAAACACTGGCTGTTCCGCCGGGCCGCAGCACGCGAGCGAACTCCGCGATGCACCTGGCCGTATCCGGCGTGTGGTGGATCACACCCTGGCAGTTCACGTGATCGAACTGGCCATCTGCATAAGGCAAAGCCTCGGCGTTCCCCACCTGAACATCGGCAGACAGCCCGTACATGGCTATCCGTTGTCGCGTGATCTCTACGGCGGCTGGTGTCAGGTCGCAGGCGCTGACCAGCGCGCCCGTCGCACTCAGATGTTGGACCCAGAACCCGATGCCACAGCCCACGTCGAGGACGCGTTGTCCCGGTCGGATATCACGTGTGAATATCGGATCGATGGCGCCGGAGTGCTCTGCCACGATGATCCGGCGATGTTCCTCGAAAAACGCGCGCTCTCCGGCGGCATGTCGTGCTTCGCCGACGAAAAGCGGGTGTTGATTCCAGAATTGCCGGACTGCTTCGATGTCCGGAGTCGAGGGCACTTCGCCGGTCATCGGGAGAGCACGGGCGAGTTCGGCAACGTTCCCACGTCGCGCGAGTCCGGCAACGTCCCCGCAGCGAGGGGCTCCGTGGTGCGCAGCCGGCCGTCTTCACTGTACATACGCTGCTTCCGCTCGTTGATCGCCTTCCGCCATCGCTTTCCTTCGGCGGCCCAATCGCGACTGTGCTTGATCATCAGCACGAAACACCCCAGCGTCGTGATACTGGTCGCAACCTTGCTGGTGCTGCGCTTCTGATCATAGCGCAGCATGAACGGGACTTCCGCGATCCGGGCTCCCATCATCCGGAACTTGATCAGCTTCTCGAGCGTGCCGGTGAATCCGAGGCCCTTGAGATCGATGAACTTGTTGCCAAAGATCGCGATCGCATCCTGCAGGACCGCCACCCGGTAGGCACGATACCCGCACGTGTACTCCCACACGCCTCGAATTGGAAAGACAGTCTTGAACATGAGATTCGCGACTCGGCTGAGCGTTCGCCGGTACCAGTCGAGGCCCGTTTGCCCGCCACCAGGCGCATACCGCGAGGTCGTGACAACCTCATACCCCTCCATCAGCTTCGCGATCATGGCCTTGATGTAGTTGGGGTCGTGGGTGTCGTCACAGTCCATGCGCACGGCGACATCGCCAGGACTGCCATGCTCCGCGATGTATTCAAAGCCGTCGCGCGCCGTCTCGCCGAGGCCGCGGTTGTATTTGTGCCGGATGACACGTACCGGATACTGTCGCTCCAACTCGCTGAGGATGACCGGCGTGCGATCGCGGCTGCCATCGTCCACGACGACCACGACATACTCCGCACGCAATTCCGTCATCACCGCCGCGACCTTCCGCAGCAGCGGCTCGAGCGCGTGTTCCTCATTGAAGGCGGGGAGCAGCACGTAGATCATTGCGATACCTGGCGCCAGCACGTGTTCCAGTGAAATGCCGATTGCCGATGTGCGATCGTCACTCAACCTGGTCGCGGTCGTTCTACCTCACTTCGATTCCGGTCAACAGCGTGGCGATCTTCCTCGCCGCCTGTCCGTCGCCGAACACCGGAGGTGGCGTGCCGGCTGGCGGTCGAGCGCTTTTCGCTGCCGCGACGATCGCGCTGGTCGATGTCCCGACCATGGCGTTCCACCCGAACGAAACCGTCTCGGTCCATTCGGTCTCGTCGCGAAGCGTCAGGCACGGTACGCCGAAGAAGTACGCCTCCTTCTGGACGCCGCCGGAGTCGGTGAGGATTGCCTTCGCCGATTGTACCAGCATCAGCATGTCCAGGTAACCCCGTGGCGACGTCAGGTGCACTCGACTCTCGCGCAACCACGAGGCGATCTGTGGCTGCGCTTCAAGCTGCACGCACGTACGAGGATGCGCGGGGAATACCACGGGCGCGTCGAGCCGGACGAGCGCATCGACGATGGCCTGTAAAGCGACCGGATCATCGACGTTCTGCGGCCGATGAATCGTGGCCAGATAATAGCCGCCCTCCTCGAGGGCGAGTTCGGTCAGCACCGACGACTTCTCCCGCGCCACCGCCCCGAAATGCAAGGCGGCGTCGTACATCACGTCGCCGACCAGGTGGACACCGGCGACCAGCCCTTCCCGCGCCAGATTGTCGACGGCGCTCTGCGTCGGGCAGAACAACATGTCCGAACAATGGTCCGTCAGGATGCGATTGTATTCCTCCGGCATCGCACGATTGCCGGACCGAAGGCCAGCCTCGATGTGGGCAAGGGGGATACGCAATTTGCAGGCCACCAGCGCACCGGCCAGCGTGGTATTGGTGTCGCCGTAGACGATGATACAGTCCGGCGACAACTCGAGGCACACTTCCTCCACGGCGATCATCATTCGCCCCGTCTGGGCACCGTGCGTCCCGGACCCGATGCCGAGGTGCCGCGCCGGCGCGTCGAGGCCCAACTCGTCGAAAAAGACCCTCGACATGGTGTCATCGTAATGCTGGCCCGAATGCACCAGCGCTTCCGTGATGCCCTCGGCACGAAGCGCCCGGCTGACCGGCCACGCCTTCACGAATTGGGGACGCGCCCCAACCAGAGTGAGGACCTTCATGCGACAGGCAGCATTGGCCGTAACCGTCGTCCCCGCAGGAAGATCCAGAGGCCCGCCGGCACCAGGGTGAGGAGCAGCAGTCGCCAGGCGACCATCGCCGGCGCGCCACCTTCGATGCCGGCAATACTGAAGAGCGACTCGAATGCGGCCTCCCCGATGCCAATGCCACCCGGCGTCAGGGGGACGCTGTTCGCCACGAACCCGATCTGCGACAGGAATGCCACCGGCTGGAACGCGAACGGGCCGCCGGTCGCCGCGAGCAGGATGACGATGACCAATGCGCTGAACAGGTGGGCCACGATTGAAATCCCGAGCGCCTCGAGGAGGTACCGCCGCGCGCGAAAGGCACGAAGCGTCTCCAGCGCCGACTCGACGTGCGCCCGCATCGGCAACCGTGCCAGCAGCCATGAGGCGAGTGTAGTCGCGCGGAGGCGCCTCGACGTCAGCACGACGCCTAACGCCACCAGGGCCAGCGCCGCTCCGACGCCAATGACCAGGACCGACCGCAGCACCGCCGACGCCGCGATCAGATCCAGCGATCCCGGCAGCAGGAGGAGCGGCACGAGCAACAGCGCGACGAGCCCGATGACGCGATCGAAGAACAGTATGGCGACGATGGTTGTCCGGTGCCCCCGTGTGTCCGCGACCGCGTAATACGCGCGGGCGACGTCTCCACCGCCCGTCGGAAGGAACAGGTTGAAGAGGTTCGAGACGAGGTTCAGTCGCGTCGAATCTGCCAACGAGAGTCGCAGGCCGCGAGCGGCAAAGAGTCGACAGAGCCGCCAGGACGTCACGACGAAGTCCACGACCAGCACGGCCAGCGCCAGGAGCGTCAACCCCCAGCGTTCATACAACCCCCGCAGCGCGCTCCATTGGATCGACGATGAGCGCGTCAGCCAATACAGCAGCAGGACGCCCAGAATCGCCCGGGCCGCGCCGAACCCCCACCGTCTCAGGGCCGATGAATCAGCCGGCACGTTCGAAGATGAGTATGGGAGGGTTCACCACCGGATAATCGAGTGGGGGCCGGCGGATCCAGGGTATGAGCGCCGGCCGCTGGAATTCCGCGGCCAGCCGGTAGCCGAGAGTACCGGCCTGGAGTTGCCGATAGATCTCCGGTGGGCAGGAGGCGGCGAAGGGCTCGCCGCGCCGGCTCGTGTAATCGGGGATCAAGAGAACGAAGCGCGGCGCGCGTACGCGCCACCCCTCGATGATTTCCCGCACCGCGTTCTGGCTGGTGTCTGGCCGGACGTTGCCGCCGAGGTAGCGAAAGGCGCGCCCTGAAATCACTCCACGCTCGATCGGCGGGTTCTTCTGGGCAGCGCCGAAGTACTCGATTCGATCGCCGACGCGCGCCGTCTGACGCAGCCACGCGCCGGCCTGGTATCTCGCATCGAGCACCATCGCGTGCGTCAGGTCGACGCCCCGCAGGAAGCCGATCAGGACGGCCATCGCGGCGAGGGCACGGCCAGTGAGCGGCATCAGCCCCTGCGCGCGGCTGGCCGCGTACCCCGCGAAGACCGCGATCGAAAAGGCCGCCGGCATCACATAACGGAGCTGCGCCGCGCGCGCGAACCAGAAGAGGATCGCCAGGTACGTGATCGCTGTGACGGAGAACCATGCGGCGCGACGCGCGCTCCGCAGCGCGACGATCAATCCGGCGGCGCCCAACAGCACTCCCGGCAACGTCAGGGCATCGGCCAGAAGCGCGAACAGGCGGGAGGCAAGCCGAAGATGGCCATCGACGGTCTGCGGATACTCCACCGCAAACGCCACCTCGCCTTCCACGAGTTCGCCGGAGCGCTCGCGCACGAAGGCGACGTGCGCCGCATAACGATCAGGATCGATGATCATGCCGCTGCCAACGGCGTACGCCACAATGGCCATCAGCACGGCCACGCCCGCCGCGCGCCAGATCGCGGGTGACTTCCACGGAACCGTGCCATCGACGGGTGACGGCAGCACGAGGAGCGCCACTGGAATGCCGACAAAGGAAGCGAACGCGGGCTCCTTGGTCGCCAGAGCGCAACCGGCCAGCGCCCCGAACCACGCCCCGCGGCGCACCGTGACGCCGTGGATGATGGACTTCGCGAACGGGATGAATGCAAGCGCGGTGAAGAAGAGCACGGGGACGTCGACGTTCGACGTGCGCCCGTAGTAGAACATGGGGTACATCGTCAACACGAGCGCCGACGACCAGAGACCGGCTCGCTCGTCGAACAGCGTGCGGCCGATTTCGTACGCGGCGACAACGATCGCCGCGGCCAGCAGCACCGACAACGCGTGCGCGATGAACGACAGGATGCGCAATGAGCGGACAGGATCCGTAAAGCCGAACGGAAACGTCCCTGACGGGTTTGCGATCCCGCCGGTCGCGTACAACCACCCCATGTACGGCACGAACGTCCCGAGCACCATGAACGGATGGAGCATCGGATAGCCGAGGTTGGGATTGGGCGGCGGCGTTGGACTGAGCAGGTCGTGCAGCTGTGCCAGCGGGCCCAGTGGCGGTACGTCATCCACGCCCCACGCGTCGACACGATCAGCGGCCGTCGCATGGGGCGCCCCCCACCAGAAGCCCGGCGTGTATACCACGACCGCGATCGCAAAGAGAAGCGCGTGCCGGCGGCCCACGTGTCGCAGCGCCCGGGCCAATATTGCCTTCATCGATTCACCGCGTCACAGAGATCCGGCCGACGGTGCCACCGGTCGATCTCCATCGATGAAGGCGCGGTGCCAGAGCTCCAGTGACAGCAGGCCCCAGAGCTGTCGATCAAAGGCGGTGCCTTCTCCCAGCAGGCGTTCGACACCGCCCATCCGGTACAGTCCCCGCTCCCGGGCGCGGGAGCCGAGAAGGATGTCGCCCAGAAAATCGCCAACGGGTCCCTTCTTCCATTCCGACAGCGGCACGGGGAATCCCATCTTGTCGCTCCGGTTGAACACCACTTCCGGAATGAGTGGCCGGACCGCCTCCCGGAAAATCCGTTTCGAGTCGCCACCCTTGAAGCGCGTGGTCGGCGGCATTCGCGTCACGAGTTCGGCGATGCGGTGATCGAGCAGGGGCACGCGCGACTCGAGGGAAACAGACATGCTGGTCCGATCCTCGACCTGAAGCAGCGCGGGGAGCAGGGTCTTCAGGTCGAAGTTGGTCATCTTGTTGAAGTAGCTCTTCGTCGACGGATCGTTGAACACCTGCGCGAACGCGCTGAACATCCGCTCGCGGCTCGTCGATTCCCACGCGTCACCGCTGATCACCGAATCGGTCTGGTCGAACCGGCTGACGAGCCGGAAGTAGCGGCGGTCCATCTCGTCGAAGAGCCCCTCGGCGAAAAAATTCTGGAGCATCGGTTGGTACTGGCGCAGCATTCCAAGGCTTGGCTCGATGCTTTCCCACGACACCAGATAACGGGGATCTCCGCCGGTGCCGTAGATCGCGCCCTTGAGCGCCTGTTCCAGATAGGCAACCAGGTATCGGGCATACCCGCCGAAAAGTTCGTCGCCACCTTGACCACCCAGCACGACCTTGACGTGGTCGCGTGCCAGCCGGGACACGCAGTACTGGGGAAACAGGCCAGGACCGGCCGCGGGTTCATCCATCATATAGATGAGCCAGGGCATGGTGTCCGCGAACTCCTGCCCCGTTGGCCATACCTCGTGGTACGTCGCCCTTACGTTGTCGGCGACCGCCCGCGCGAACCGCGTCTCGTCGTACTGCGGGCCCTCGCAGAATGCGCCGGTGAATGTGTGGAACGTGTTCGGATACTGGTGCGCAGCAAGAGAGACGACCGTCGTCGAGTCGATGCCCCCTGAGCAGTGCGCGCCGACGGGAACGTCACTGCGCAGCTGAAGCCTCACGGCATCCCTGAGCAGCGAGGCCAGTTCTTCCCGGAAGAAATCGTCCGTGTGGTGGAGGTCCAACTCGTAGTTGTAGTCCCAGTAACGGACCAGCGCGGGCGCGTGGGCGCGCCCCGGTCTGAACGTGAGATAGTGAGCGGGCTCGAGTCGCTGCACGTCCGCAAACAGCGTTCGATCGTCGAGACAGAACTGGAACGTGAGATACTGCTCCAGTCCTTCCCGATCGACGCGCGGTGAAACCAGCTTCGAAGCAAAAAGGGCCTTGGGCTCGCTCGCAAACAGCAACTCGTCCTTCGTCATCGCCCAGTACAGCGGCTTGATGCCGATGCGATCACGCGCCGCAAACAGTCGTTGTTGCCGCGCGTCCCAGATGGCGAAGGCAAACATGCCGTTCAGTCGCTCCAGGCACCGCTCGCCGAGTTCCTCGTAGAGGTGCAGGATGACCTCGGTATCACTCTGCGTCCGGAAGGTGTGGTGCCGCGCCAGCTCCTGTCGCAACTCCACGTAGTTGTAGATCTCGCCGTTGAACGTGATCCA
>DAIUET010000008.1:14675-20829 GCA_036845045.1 Gemmatimonadaceae bacterium
TGCAATCTACGTGGACGTCCCCGGCCCGAGACGATCGTTCGATGCACCTGACAAGTGCTGCTCGTGCTCGAGCCACATCGCCACCACTTCACCAGCGGTGAGGCATTTCGTGCGGCGATCCAGATTCGATACCGCGAATTTCCGAAGCCACTCCCCGTATCGCGGGTAGACGTCGCTGTTCATGCCGCGCGAATGGTAGTCGACCACGGCGACACCACCCGTCGCGCGAACGCCATCGAGCAGGGTGCGCGCCATCGAGTCCGGATCCGTGATCCTGTTCTCCGCGAGGCGCCGGTCGAAATGATCGTCCATCCATGCCGGCGGGAGCTGCGGCACTCGCAATTCTCGTCGAAGGCCCGCGTGATAGACCCGAAACGGATGACAGATGCCGCGGCGAAAACCGGGGTAGCACTCGAACTCGAGCGAACTGTCGTAGACGAGGCCCGCTTCCTCATGCCGGCGCAGTGTCTCGTTCGGATCTGCCGGGTCGAGGTGCCAGTAATGGTGCCGGTTCCCGATGCCCGTCACCTGCGCCAGTGACTCAACACGCCTCCGCTCGTTCCGCAGCTGGCCCGTCGATCGATGGGCGTGGTACGACGCGTGCAGGCCGATCTCGCAACCCGCGTCCCGCAGCTCCCCGAACAGCGCGGCAAACCGCGGGCTTCCGATGTCGTAGAAATCGTCAGGCGTCCCCATGAGGTACTGAAGCAGGGAACCCCGTCGCGCCATGAAATAGAACGTTGGCCGAGTCCCGAACTCGCGCTCGAAATCGATCCACTCGCGAAACGTCCAGTAGTGACTCTTTCCGCGGAGGATGTCGGTCGCGACCCTGACGCCGTGAGCTCCCTTCAGCAAGGCACGGGGCGCCTCGATCCACTTGATGATCTCGGGGTAGTCGACGTCGTGCGTGAAGCTGAACGCAGCCTCTGCGCCGCCAGATGTCCAGCCAGGCTCCCTGGCTGGACGGCCCGCGCTCATGAAGTGGCGACGGAGCAACGCGGCTGCGAGAGAAACGCACGGCCGCGCCAGAAGGCCGTCACGTCGGACGACCGATGACCCGAGAAAGAGGTTGTCGCGCCGGTCTCTCTGGTACGTCGGCTCGCGCGCTCCGGTCAGCCACCAGTAGCAGTGGAAGAAGAGATCGACCGGGAAGGCCAGCGCGGTCGGGGCGCCGTCTGCCACCGGGGTGGCGACTTCCTCTCTGAAGGAGAGCAGCGGCACGCCGTGATGCGTTGTCGATCCCGTTGGCTCAAAGTCGGGCGCCGACTGGAATGTCCAGGGGACCGCGGGAATGCGGATCGAGGCGCGATCCCAGGCGTGGCGACCGTAGGCAATGTCGACCGGACCGGTGGATGAGTCGGCCCATTCGATGAGCCAGGGGTAACCGGCCGTGGTCAGCAGGGTGCGAACGACGTACGCGAGTTCCGGCGCGGAGCCCGCCGCCGCGCGATCGACGGCCACGCGAACAGGGCGATGCTCGCTGCCGCGCAACGTCAGCGCCATCCCGTGCGCGCTGCATGGGAATCTGCCGCCTGACGGGCAACCCTGACGCGGGCGGCGTGGAGGATCCGGTGCGGGACGGTCACGGCGGGACTGAAGGGAAACCTAACGCTGATCGCGGTCGAGCTGCGCCCGCCAGTTGAAGGCCGCCATGAGCCGTGTGATCTGCTCCTCATCGCGACGGATCATGAGGAAGCGCCGGCCGTCGGGCATCACGTCGTAGTTCCGGTTGAAGACGCCGTACAGCACGAACGGCGCGACCGGGAACAGCCGCTGTGGTGGCGACGCCTGGAACGACGGAGACGTCGTGACCGCGGCGCTGACCAGGTGGCCTTCGGTGACGTAGAACAACTCCCGGCCGTTCGGCGACCACTGTGGTTCCGTCGCCCCGGTGCTACTCACCTGCCACCGCCCCTGTCCGTCGGGGAAGGTGCACACCCACACCTCGTACCGTCCGCTCTGGTTCGACACGTACGCCATGTATCTTCCGTCCGGCGAGATCGACGGCGCGTATTCGGAATATTCCGTCGCCACCACCGGCTTTGCCGCCGAGTCAACTCCCGGTCGCAGTGCCACGATATCCCCCTTGCCGGCCGCCTGGTCGTCGGTGCGGAGGATCAGCCACTCACCGCCCTTTCCCCACTCGATGTGGAAGATGCCCCGCGATTCGAACGGCCCGAGGGGTTGCATGCTGGCGTCGCCGAGGCGTAGCCGGTATGGCCGTGCCATCCCTCCCTCGCGGTCCGAAATCAGGGAAATCGAGCGGCCGTCGGGATTCCAGACGGGCCGCCCGCTCGTCGATCCGGACGACGTCAGGCGCTGCGTGACGCCGGAGCGCAGGTCGCGCAACCAGGTGTCGCTGGCACCCGTGAGGAACTGCTCGACCACCATGCGCGAGCCGTCGGCGGAGATGCGCGGGATCAGGAAGACGGAGCTCCACCGCGGTGACACTTCGCGCGCGGTGCCGTCGCGGTCCACGATGACGGGATAGCCGTAGCCGGCACCGCCAGTGCGCCAGTAAACCAGGGTCCCATCGGCCGTGACGTCGAACGCGGGCACTTCGCCGGTCAGGCTGTCCGCCAGCTCGATCGGTGTTCCCTGGAGACGGCGCGCCCCGACGTCGAACCGGACGGCGACCAGCTTGCCATCATCGCGCGCGACAATGAGATGATCGCCAGCGAGCGTCGCGTTCACGCCCTGCTGGATATACTCCACCGAACCACTCCCGTGATCCACCACCGCGATGCGGTACTCGGAGAGCTGCGTTCCGGCTCGTGGCGAAATCGCCACCAGGGATGCCTTCGCGTCCGGCAGTACGTCGATGGACCGGAAGACGCTCGTGGAATCGACCCGGGCGACAACGGTGGTCGTTCCCTCGTCCGGCGTGACACGCAGCAGCACGGTGCGCGAGGCGATGTACACATGGCCGTCAGATGCCCACTCCACACCGCCGCCATAGATCGGCACGTCGGGAAGCTCCGGCACGGCAACCGGCTGCGGTGGCGCCTCGCCCGTCAGCGACACGATCCGCAGCCCGTTAGGCACGCCCAGCACGGCGAGGCGCCGTCCGTCCGGCGAGAAGCTTGCCGTGTAGCAGCCGCCGCTGCCGGCCCGCGGCACCGTGGCGGACATGTCCTCGAGCCGCCGCATCCAGATCTCGAGGCCGTTGCAGTACACGACGGACCGGCCATCGGGCGATGCCTCGATCGTCGGTGACGTCAACGTGGTAGTCCGCCCGATCTCCAGCTCGGCCCGCGTCAGGCTGATCTGCTGCCGGTCGCGGCCCCGGGAGAGCAGGACCGCCAGCAGCGCCAGCGTGGTGAGCGCCAGTGCCGCAGTGGTCAGCTGCCACGGCCGGGCATCAGCGCCGGGCGCCATGCCTGGCGTGAGCGACGCGACCGTCGGTGGCCCGGTCAGGGCCGCCGCGAACGCCGCCGCGCTGGAAAAGCGATCGGCGGGCAGCTTGGCCAGGCACTTGAGCACGGCCGCGTCGACCTGCTGCGGGACCGTGTCCCGCACCATGGAGATGGGACGGGGTCGATCGCTCAGGACCTTCGCGACGATCGCCTGCACCGTCGCGCCGGTGAATGGCGCCTCACCGGTCAGCATCTCGTAGGTGACCGCGCCCAGCGCGTAGATGTCCGAGCGGGCGTCGATGGTCTTGTCGCCCATCGCCTGCTCGGGACTCATGTAGTTCGGCGTCCCTAACGAGAGGCCGGTCTGCGTGAGCCGCGTGCCACCGGCGCTCTGCACGGCCAGCGCGATCCCGAAGTCGGCGACGGCGGCGTGGTTCCCCTGGAGGAGGATGTTCTCGGGCTTGATGTCGCGGTGCACCACGCCGTGGCCGTGCGCGTATCCGAGCGCGTCGGCCACCTCCCTCGCGATGCTGATGGCGTCCTCGATCGGCAGCTGCCGTTCGCGGTCGAGCCGGTCGCGGAGCGATTCACCGGCGACGAACGGCATGACGTAGTACAGCAGTCCGGCGGCGTCCCCGGAATCGAGCAGGGGCAGGATGTGCGGATGCTGCAATCGCGCCGTGGTCTTGATCTCGGCCAGGAAGCGCTCGCCGCCAAGCGCAGCCGCGAGCTCCTGGTGCACGACCTTGATGGCGACTTCGCGGTCGTGCTTCAGGTCGTGGGCGAGGTACACGGTCGCCATCCCGCCCGCACCAAGCTCACGCTCGATGCGATAGCGGTCGGAAAGTGATTGCCTGAGGCTTTCGAGGCTCAACAGGGGAGGGTCGAGGGTCGAGGGTTGAGGGTCGAGGGCAGGCGCGAGCACTCAGCGGTCAGACCGTAATTTCCGACCTCACCCCTCTCCCGCAACCCTTCTCTCGACCCTCGACCCTCAACCCTCGACCCTAAACATTGAACCGCACGTGCATGATGTCGCCGTCGGCCACGATGTATTCCTTTCCCTCCACCTGCAGCTTGCCGGCATCCTTCACCGCCGCCTCGGAGCCGTACTGCATGAACACCTCGTACGGGATCACCTCGGCACGGATGAAGCCCCGCTCCAGGTCCGAGTGGATGCGACCAGCCGCCTGACGAGCGGCGGTCCCGCGCCGGATGGTCCACGCCCGCACCTCATCCTCTCCCACCGTGAAGAACGAGATCAGGTCGAGCAGGCCGTAGGCGGTGCGGATGAAGCGGGTCAGCGCGGACTCCGACACGCCGAGGTCGTCGAGGAAGGCCTTCTGCTCGTCAGGAGGAAGTCCCGCGATTTCCGCCTCGACGCTCGCCGACAGGACGAGTCCCGCCGCCTGCAGCGCCGCGATCCGGTCGCTCAGCGCCTGCGGCATCGGCTCGGTGACGCGCCCCTCGTCCCGGTTCACGGCCACCAGCAGCGGACGGTCCGTCAGGAAGACGTAGTTCTTCAGCTGACTGCGATCGAGATCCCTGGCCGGAACCGATCGAAGCGGCTGGCCTTCCTCCAGGACGCCCTTCATCAGGTTGAAGTTGGCCACTTCCTGCGGCGGGGCCTTCTCCTTCTGCGCGCGGGCCAGGCGCCGCTCGACGATCTCGAGGTCGGCGAAAACGCACTCGGTGTGGAATGCCTCGAGATCGCCGAGCGGATCGGGCCTCCCCTCGACGGCCGGATTGTCGAAGTCGCGCAGGACGAGGCAGAGCGCCTCCTGGTCGCGGATCTGCTGGAGTGACTTGGTCGATAGCCCCTTCTTCTCCGCTCCATGCTCACCCGGCACGTCGCAGAAGGCGATCTCGGCGTACGTCGTCTTCTTCGGCTTGAAGATCTTCGACAGGGCATCGATGCGCCCGTCCGGCACGCGCACGACACCGAGGCGCACTTCACCCCCGAACCCTACGGGTACGTGTTGCCCGGTCATCGTATTGAACACCGTCGTCTTGCCGGACCCGGCAAAACCGATAAGTCCGATCTTCATGGAATCGATAAGGGTGGTAACGGCGAGCCAGGCGTGGCGAGCGCGGGTCGCGCGAAGGTCGCGGACGCCTAACGGATCACCGAGGCGAGGTCGCGGCGGATGTTCTCGATGACCGCGGCGGGATCGGATAGCCGGAGCGGGTCGCGGCCGCCGTGGAAGATGCGCAGCTCGAGGTTGCCGCCAGCCAGCACGTCGTTCGGGTTGAAGACCGCCAGTCCGGAATAGAGCAGTTCCCGCTGGTTCTCAGGGTATTCGCTCGGATTGATGACGGAATAGATCCGGTGCTGCTCGATCGGATCGACCGCGGTGTTGCCCCGCATCAGCTGGAACCTGACGAGCGCTGGCCGGCGGTTCATGTCGACGCGCCTGTGCTCCCCACGGAACGGGGGGGGGAGCAACCTCGGCGCAACCTGGATCACCACGACCGCGCGGCGTTCGTTCAGGTAATCGGCCAGCCCACCCCACGTCTCGATCGGGTCGCATGGCCCAGTCCCATCGCAGAACGTCGAAGTCGAGATGCCCGGATTGAAGTATTTCCGCAGGGTATCCGCCTCCGCCTTGCGGAGCGCCAGGATCTGCGGGGTCATGACCAGTGCCTCGAAGTCCCCGCGCCCGCGCACGCGGAACCCGTCCAGGTCCCGCGTGGTCCGTCGGATTCCAGCCGCGATCTGGTCCGCGGCCAGCGGCCGTGAGGGCCAGGACGGCAGCAGCGAGTCCACGGCCTGCATGTTCCTGGAGGTCTTCGCCGACTGC
>DAIUET010000009.1:0-20097 GCA_036845045.1 Gemmatimonadaceae bacterium
ACGGCGCCGTCGTGACCATCACCGGCGAGCGGGCGGTGGCTCCAGCCTTTGGCGGATCGGCGGACTTCGAACCCGGCATGATGTCCCCTGTCCCATACTACCCTGGACGCGAGGCGCTCTGGATCGGGGGTAACGGCCTCGCGCGGGCCGAGGTGGACGACCGCGAGCTGGTCCACCCCATCGCCGTGGGATCGGAGGCCTACTACAGATATTCGAGCGGCGATTCACTGATCTTCACGCTGCCCGATGGCGCGCGCATAACGCTGCGTGAGCTGCGCGTGGAGCCTCGGCGCCCCGAATGGCGGCTGTCGGTCGGGTCGTTCTGGTTCGACGCGTCGAGCGGACAGCTCGTGCGCGCCGTCTACCGGTTCTCGGCGCCGATGGACATCTGGGCAGTGGCAAAGGAGGAGTCGCGGCGGTCGAGGGAGGACTCGACGCGCCGCGGGGGGATGAATGAGCTTCGCGAACTGGAGGAAGAGGACGATGTCCCGGGTTGGGTTCGCGGGATGATGTCGCCTCTGAAGGCGAACCTCGAAGCGGTCACGATCGAATATGGTCTGTTCGGCGGGAAGTTCTGGCTCCCGCGCACGCAGTACGCCATGGCGAACGCGCAGGCCGGCTTCATGCGCATACCGGTGCGGATCGAGGAGTCCTTCAACTACGCCAGCGTCAACGGCCCCGAGGTGGTCGTCGCGCCGCCGCCCCCCCCGAAGTCACTGCGAGATTCACTGTTCCCGGACGACACAGGTTCATGGCGCGACCTTCCCGTGGAGGAACGCCGCTTACGCAATCGTGCCATCGCGCGCGCGGCGGCGGAGCGTGCCGAGCAGCGGGCTCGCCAGCGCGAGCAGGAGTGCGCCGCCACGGGATCGTACACGCGCTCGTGGGACCGTTTCGAAGGGACCCTGCGAACCGCGGTCCGCGTCCCCTGCGACTCGACGGTGCTCGCGAATTCACCCGATCTCGCCCCGTCGATCTACGATTCGAACGAAGAGATCTTCGGAGTCTCCGAGCGGGAGGAACTGCTGAAGGCGCTCGATTTTTCGCTGCAGTCCGGCTGGTCCCCCCGTCCCATTCTCTGGGAGTACGGCCTGGGTCAGACGCGCTACAACCGGGTCGAAGGGGTTTCCACCGGGATCATGGGCACGACGGAGCTGGGGCGCGGCTACTCGGCCGACGGGTCGGCGCGGCTGGGGACCGGCGACTGGTCGCCTAACGCGGAGCTGGGGCTGGCGCGCAGCAATGGGCGCACCACCTGGCGCCTGGGCGCCTACAAGCGTTTGTCGGTGGCCAACGACTGGGGCGCGCCACTGTCGTTCGGCGCGGGACTCGGGGCGCTGCTGTTTGGTCGTGACGATGGCTTCTACTACCGGAGCGCCGGCATCGACCTGACCCGCACCATCACGGCGGGCACTCTGACGACGCGGTTCTTCGCCGAGCACCAGAGCGAGGCTGACGTGAGCACCGGCTTCAGCGTGGCGAGGGCCATCGGCACCGGGACCGAGTTCGGCGAGAACATCATTGCCACGCGTGGCAATGTCGCCGGCGTCGCGCTTCGTGACGTGCGCAGTGCCGGCCTCGATCCGCAGGGGTGGCGCGCGCTCAGCGAGTTGCGGCTGGAAGGCGGTTACTTCGCCCCGACGGCCGATTCCCTCGAGGCCGACCTGTATGCGCGGGCCGCCGTCGATCTCACGATCTCCCGCGGTTTCGGCCGGCGGACCGCAGCATCGCTCACCGTGGGTGCCGGCATTGCGGACAAGGCGCCGGTGCAACGCCTCTTCCTTCTGGGCGGCACGGAGACGGTCCGCGGGCAGCGACCGGGGACGCAGAGCGGTGACAGCTACTGGCTGACGCGCCTGGAGCTGGGTCGTGGGATCGCGGCGGCGCGCGGCGTGGTGTTTGGTGACATCGGCTGGGCCGGTCCTCGCGAACTGTGGAGCCATCCCGGCCGGCCGATGTCGGGCGCGGGTGTCGGAGTCTCGTTCATGGACGGTCTGGTGCGCGCGGACCTCGCGCGCGGGATCTATCCCAGCCAGCGGTTCCGGTTCGACCTGTATCTCGAATCCAGGTTCTGACCGGGAGGGCTGAAGTCGGGCAGCGTGTCGCCGGTTGCGCCGATGGGTAAGTTTGCCCGTCGGCATACCCATCCCGGAGGGGCGCGCCTGTGGAAGGAATTTCGTGATCGATGAGCGCCGGACTCGCGAGCCCCGTCCCCCGAACCAGGAGCTGCGCCGCACGTTAGGCACGTGGGACCTGACGCTCCTCGTCATCGGGAACGTCATCGGGTCGGGTATCTTCATCGTCCCGTCCGTGGTCCTGCGCCAGTCCGGATCGGTGAACGTGGCCATCGCCGTCTGGCTGGTGGGTGGCATCCTGTCGCTGTTCGGCGCGCTCGCCTACGCGGAACTCGGCGCGATGGATGCGGGATCGGGAGGGCTGTACGCCTATGTCCGCGACGCCTTTGGCAGTTTCCCCGCCTTCCTGTTCGGCTGGACGCTCTTCTTCGGGATCGGGGGCGGGACCATATCAGCCCTCGCCGTGGCGACGACCAATTACCTCGGCCAGTTCGTCACGCTGACACCTGACGGCGTCCGGACGATCGCCCTCGTCCTGATCGCCGGCATTGGCGTGATCACGGTGCGCGGGGTTCGTGGCAGCACCTCGGTGCAGAACTTCGGGACGGTCATCAAGCTGCTGGCGGTCGTGCTCATGAGCGTCATTCTCCTCGCCCGTGGCAGCGGCGGCGCACCACTGCCCGAGCAGGCCGCAACGAACACGCTGTCGCTGGTTTCGGCGGCCGGCACGGCGATGATCTCGGTACTCTGGGCCTATGAGGGGTGGCAGTACGTCACGTTTTCGGCCGGCGAAGCCACCGATCCGCGCCGGTCGCTCCCCATCGCGATCGGCCTCGGCACGGCGGGCATCATTGCCGTGTACCTGCTGGCGAATTTCGGCTACCTGGCGGCGCTGGGTCCGTCGGGTGTCGCGGCGTCGGAACGGGTGGCCGCGGACGCCGTCACGACGACCTTCGGTCCGTGGGCCGGCCGTGCCATCGCGGCGGCGATCATCATTTCGATGACGAGCGCCGCGCTGGCCGTCGCGATCACCTTGCCCCGCGGGTTCTTCGCGATGGCGCGGGACGGCGTGTTCTTCGCGCGGTTCGCGCACGTGCATCCCCGGTTCGGGACCCCGGCGGTGTCGATCGTCGCGCTCTGCGCCTGGGCGTCAGTCCTGGCCCTGAGCGGGACGTTCGACCAGCTGCTCGCCTACGTGATCTTCGTGGGCTGGATCTTCTATGCGTTAGGTGCAGCGGCGGTGATCGTGCTCCGCCGGAAGCGCCCCCACGCGCATCGGCCGTACCGGGTGCCGGGGTATCCGTTGACGCCACTGCTGTTCGTGGCGGCAGCGGCGGCGCTGGTGGTCAACACCATTGTCGCACAGCCCCGCGTGGCCGCGATCGGCCTGGCGATGGTCTTCGCGGGCGCGCCGGCGTACTGGTATTGGAGGAGGAAGGCGTAGAGAGCAATGGGGTCAGACTCCATTGACTCTCGACCCCATTGCTCTGCTGTCAGACGACCATCTCCCCCTCACACACCATCACACTCGCCCCGCCGACCCGAACCGCCGTCACCGTGCCGCGGTCGACATCGGCCTCGACCTCGATCAGGCTCGGGCGCCCCATCTCGTAACCCTGCTCGATGACCCAGCGCTGGGTTCCTTCCCGCCGGGATCGCATCGCCAGGTATCCGCCTAACGCGGCACAGGCGGAGCCCGTCGCCGGATCCTCGGGCACGCCCGCCTTCGGCGCGAACATGCGGGCGTGCGCGTCGTGGCCGGGCTCCTCGGCGTCCATCGCGAACACCATCACCATGTGGCCCTCGGTCCCGGACAGGTGCTCCTCCCAGCGGTCGAGCCGGAGACGAGTCCGCGCCACCACGCCGCGATCGCGGACCGGGACGACCCCGAAGGCGAGCCCGCACGAGACGACCTGCGGATGCCACGCGCCATCGAGCAGGTCGTCTTCCTGCAGCGACAGCGACTCGGCGATGGCCGACCGCGAAGGCATCGGTGCGCCGGTCTCGGGCAGCCTGGCCACCGAGAACTGACAGAACTCCGGCTGGCCGTTGCGCGCCCGGATGAGCACCGGCACCGGTCCCACCTTCTCCTCGAGCACGATACGGGTCTCGGTACCGGTCAGTGCCACTTCGCCGATCGACGCCAGCACGAACGCCGTGCCTACTGTCGGATGGCCCGCAAACGGAATTTCACCGCCCGGCGTGAAAATCCGCACCCGCCGGGTGTGCGCCGGATCGTCAGGCGGGAAAACGAAGGTGGACTCGGAGTAGTTGAACTCGCGGGTGATCGCGAGCATCTGCTCGTCGGTCAGCCCGCGCGCGTCAGGCAGGACGGCCAGCTGGTTCCCGCCGAAGCGGGTGGAAGTGAAGATGTCGGCCGTGAAGTAGCGCATCAGTCAGTTGGAAGTTGGAAGCTGGAAGCTGGACGGGAGGATGAAGTGCCTCTGCCAGCTTCCAGCTTTCAACTTCCAGCTTATTCAGCCGCGAGGAACGGGTACCGATAGTCCGTCGGCGGCACCAGCGTCTCCTTCACGCTCCGCGGGCTCACCCAGCGCATCAGGTTCCACTTCGAACCCGCCTTGTCGTTCGTCCCCGACGCCCGGGCCCCACCGAACGGCTGCTGCCCCACCACCGCGCCCGTCGGCTTGTCGTTGATGTAGAAGTTGCCGGCGGCGTTCCGCAGCGCCCCCAGGGCCTCGCGGGCGGCATTCCGGTCGCGGGAGAAGACCGCGCCCGTCAGCGCGTAGGGAGACGTCTGGTCCACCACGCCTAACGTCTCGCTCCACTTCGCGTCGTCGTAGACCGAGACCGTCACCACCGGGCCGAAGATCTCCTCGCACAGCAGCCGGTAGTCGGGCGACGGGGCCTCGACCAGCGTCGGTTCGATGAAGTAGCCTTCGTCCCCTCGCACGTTCCCCCCGGCGATGATCCGCGCGTTCTGCTTCGCGTCGGCGATGTACTCGCTGATCTTGTCGAAGGCCTTCCGGTCGATCACCGCGCCCATGAAGTTCCGGAAGTCGCGCACGTCGCCCATCTGGATCTCGCTCATGATGGCGACGGTCCGGTCACGGACCTCGCTCCACAAAGAGCGCGGGATGTAGACCCGGCTCGCTGCCGAGCACTTCTGCCCCTGGTACTCGAAGCCGCCGCGGGCGATCGCCACCGCCACCGCCTGCGGATCGGCCGAGGGATGGGCGATGATGAAGTCCTTGCCGCCCGTCTCTCCCACGATGCGCGGGTAGGTGCGGTACCGGGCCATGTTGGCGCCGATCGTCTTCCACATGCTGTTGAAGACGCCGGTGCTTCCCGTGAAGTGCACGCCGGCCAGGTCGCGGCTGTTGAGGAGCGCCTCGCTGATCATCACCGCGTCGCCGGGCACGAAGTTGATCACGCCCGGAGGAAGCCCGGCCTCCTGCAGCAGCTTCATCAGGTAATACGCCGACAGCATGGCGCTCGACGCCGGCTTCCAGACCGCGACATTACCCATGAGCGCCGGGGAGGTCGGCAGGTTACCGCCGATCGCCGTGAAGTTGAACGGCGTGATCGCGTAGACGAAACCTTCCAGCGCACGATAGTCGGACATGTTCCACACGCCGGGACTCGAGATCGGCTGCTCGGCGTAGATCTCCTGTGCGTACTGCACGTTGAAGCGCCAGAAGTCGACCAGCTCGCACGCCGCGTCGATCTCCGACTGGTACGCCGTCTTCGACTGTCCCAGCATCGTCGCGGCGTTCACCGTATCTCGCCACGTAGTAGCCAGCAGCTCGGCCGCCTTCAGAAACACCGATGCCCGGTCCTCCCAGGGCCAGCTTGCCCACTCGGCCTGTGCCTTCTTCGACGCCGCGATGGCCATCTCGACGTGCTTCGCCGTCGCCTTGTGCCAGTCGGCCAGCACATGACCGTGCGCATGAGGCATCACCGCCTGTGCAATTTCGCCGGTGCGGAATTCCTCTCCCCCGATGATGATCGGGATCTCCACCCGCTCGGCCGCCATCGAGGCGAGACGGGCCTTGAGGGACGCCCGCTCAGGCGAACCGGGGGCGTAGGACCGCACCGGTTCGTTCACGGCGGGTGGGACACGACGGATTCCGTTGAAGGGAACGAGACCGGGTGCCGGGGCCGATGCGGTGTCGTGAGATCGGGACTGGGGGGCCGGCCGTGAAGTCGGTTCAGCGACGGGGGCGCTCATGATTACCTCTAGGAAGCAGGAAGCAGAACTGAGGCGAGAGGCTGAATCGGATGGCGGAAGGCTGGGGAAGAAAATCGGAACGTTCCGTTCCTTCCCTGTGTCCCGCCAGCTCCTTCCTCGCCGCTCAAAGATACCCAGTGACGAAACGCCTACCAGCAGCGTGTCATGACGAACTCCCCTCTTCCTTCTCGAATCTCTTAGCTTTGTGAGAGCCCCCGCGCCCTCCATTCCCTGGGGTATCCGGATGTACCTGCTTGCTGGCTCGCGCCGCGCGCGCTCCTTCACCATCGCCGCAGTCGTCGTCGTGGCCGCTTCGTGCGGTGGAGGCGGAGATGACGGCGGACCGAACACACCGCCTGGCACCGTGGCCCGCGTCGAAATCGCTGCGCCCAGCGCGACCATGGAAGTTGGACAGAACATGCAGGTCACGGTGCGCTACTTCGACGCGTCGAGCTCACAGTTGACCGGACGGACGGTCAGCTATGCGACCAGCAGTTCGTCGATCGCGACGGTCAGCGCCGCGGGCCTCATTACCGCGGTTGGACCCGGATCAGTCATCGTTACAGCGACCGTCGACGGCGTGCAGGGCAACCTGTCCCTCACCGTCAACCTCGCTCCCGTGTTCTTTATCGCCATCACGCCGGCCAACCCCAGCGTGCGTCAGGGCGAGACGCTCACGCTCACCGCGCAACCCCAGAACGCCATCGGTCAGCCTTTGACCGGCCGAACGGTAACCTGGTCATCGGCCGACGCGGCCCGCGCCACCATAACGCAGGCCGGCGTTGTGACGGGTGTCACCCCCGGGAACGTGTACATCCGCGCCGCCGCCGATGGACGCGTCGACTCCGTTAACCTGCGGGTCCGGAGCCTGGTCACGCCGTCCATCACCGGTACGTCGTCCGTCACCCTCGTACCGGGAGGGACTGGGGCGATTACCGGCATCAACTTCGGCGCTACGATCTCCGACAACAAAGTGGTGATCAATGGCGTTCCAGCCGTCATCACGTCCGCCAGCAGCACCTCCATCACGTTCGCTGTCCCGGCAAAGACGCAGCTGCCGTGCACGGCGACCGGACCGGCGCAGGTCGCGCTCATCGCCAACGGCGATACGGCGCTGACCTCGATGTTCCTCAAGGTGGCCTCAGAGCGCTCGCTGGCCGTGGGCGAGTCGCTCCTGCTGACCGCCGACGCTGACCTCGTCTGCAACGAATTCACGGGCACCGGCGGGAAATACCTTATCACCGCCTTCAACTACGCGACAGACGCCGGCGTCCGTACCTCGTTCCGGCTGACCGGTTCGGGCGCCACGACGGTCGCGGCGGCTGCTGTCGCCCAGGCACCTACCGCGACGATTACCCCGCGAGGCGTAGTGCCTGACGATGCCATGACCCGGCATCTACGCGCGCATGCCCGCTTCATGGGCCAGGAGCGTCAGCTGGCGCGCCAACTGGGTAACCCCCGCCTGAAGCAGCGTATTCGCCGCGCCGGCCCGGGAGGAGCCGCATTGAGCCAGGCCGCGGTCGATCCGCCGGCGGTGGGGGAAACACGGACGTATCGCATGCGGCGCACGCTCAACTCCGCCAGTACGTACGATGAGGCCAGTTTCCGGGTGGTATACTCGGGCACGAAGCTGGTCATCCTCGAGGACGCTGCCGCGCCGGGTGCCGGCACCCTCGACGCCGAGTACGTGAAGCTCGGCGAGGAGTTCGACCAGGTGATGTTCGACCAGTTGCTGACGTTCGGCGATCCACTGGTCGTCGACTCCGCCCTCGATAACAACGGGCGCATGCTCGCGCTGTTTTCCCCCCGGGTGAACAACTATTCCGTCAATGGGGTCACGAACCAGGTGCTCGGCTTCGTGACGCTGTGCGATTTCTTCACCCGCGATCCGGTCACCATCGACGGCGTCACCTATCCGGGGTGTCCGTCGAGCAACGAGGGGGAGGCGTTTTACGCGCTCGTCCCGGACCCATCGGCCGGCTGGTCCATCTCGCTCTGGCGGCGGCTCATGCGCGGCACGCTGATCCACGAGGCCAAGCATGTGGCGTCCTACGCCTGGCGCTACTACAACGACGCGTCGGTCCTTGAAGAGACGTGGCTCGAGGAAGCGACGGCGCAGCAGGCGAGCGAAATCTGGGCGCGCAGCATGTACGCCCGCGGCGCGAAGGAGGATATCGGGTGGAACGATGGGCCCAATTGCGACTACGCCCCTGTCGGCGGGGTCTGTCCCGACCCGGCGGAAGGCATCCTGCACCACTTCGCGTTCCTCTATGACCACTACGCCTCGCTCGAATCGAAGTCGATCCTCGACGATCCGTTCGGGTCCATCGACCCGGTGATCTACGGCAGCTCGTGGTCGTTCATGCGGTACGTAACCGACACCTGGGGCCAGAGCGAGCCGGCCTTCCTGAGTTCGATCGTGAAGGTCCAGAACGATCAGGGCGTGGCGAACGTTGTATCGAAAGCCGGCCGGCCGTTCTCCGAACTGCTCGGCATGTTCTCACTCGCCTCGACCGCCGACAACTATCCGAACGTGAACATCACCGACCCCCGGCTCCGGCTGGCGAGCTGGAACAGTCGGGACCTGTTCGCGAACATGAGCGCGAACATCACGAGTGGTGGGGCACCGGCCTTCCCCCTCCCCTGGCCGCTGCAGGTTCGAAAGGTCTCCTTCGGCAACTTCAACTCGGCGCAATCCGGGGTGGATCTCCTGCGCGGGGGTGGATTCGCCGCATGGGAGCTCTCGGGCACGCAGGCCGGGCCGCAGGCGCTGGCCATCCGCTCGCCGGCGGGGGAACCCGCACCGCCGTTGATCGGCATGAGCATCCTCCGCATCCAGTGAGTCATTTTCTCTCCACGTCCGTCCGGTCGATCCCGACCGCGCTCACCGTCTTCCGTCTCCTGTCGGCGCCGGTGCTCATGGTGTTCGCGTACATGGGACGTGAGCGGTACTTCCTGTGGCTGGCGATCGCCGCACTGCTGAGTGACGTGCTGGATGGCGCCCTGGCCCGACGGCTCGGCGCGTCGTCCGAGACCGGGCGCCTGCTGGACAGCTGGGCCGACCTGCTCATCGCGCTGGTCTCCTTCGCCGGCGCCACCCTCCTGTGGCCGGACACCATGCGCGAGGAAGCCGGCTACTTCGCCCTCGTGCTCGCCGCGCTGGTCATACCTAACGCCTGGGGGCTCCTCCGATTCCGGCGGCTGCTGGGCTATCACACCCTCTCGGCGAAGGCGTCAGGCGTGTTCCTTGCCGTCTCGGCCGTACTGCTGTTCACAGGGCTCACCCCGGTGCCATTCCGCGTTGCGGCATTCGTGGAGCTGGCGGTCGCCGCCGAGTACATCGCCATTTCGTACATCGCACCCGAGTGGACGGGTGAGATGAAGTCGGTGTTGCACGCCTGGCGGCGGAGAAGGGAATCACTGGGTGGGACGCCGAGCGCTGGCTGATTGCACAGCGGAAAAGGCGCGTTTACCTAGGGAAAAAACGATTTCCCTATTGCGCGGCGCACGGGTCACTTTAGCTTTTGCGCGTCGGAAGAGCGTTACACACACATAGAGCGCGACGACCCACAGCCAGGAGAACCGAGATGGCGGCGAAGAAAAAGGCCAAGGCAAAGAAGGCCGCGAAGCCGAGGATGAAGGCGAAGAAGGCTCCGGCGAAGAAGAAGTCGAAGCGGAAGCCGAATCCGGCGTTCATGAAGCCAATGACGCCAAGCGCTCAGTTAGCCGCAGTGATTGGCCCCAAGGCGCGCCCGCGGTCGCAGGTCGCCAAGTCCATCTGGGACTACATCAAGAAGAACAAGCTTCAGGATTCCAAGAATCGCCGCATGATCAACGCCGACGCGAACCTCAAGGCCGTCTTCGGCGGGCGCAATCAGGTCTCGATGTTCGAGATGACCAAGCTGGTGAGCAAGCACCTCAGCTAGAGGAAGGCCGGTCCCTGGTTGTTCGTTACTGGTACTGGGTGCTGGAGCGACCAGCCCCAGCCCCAGCCCCAGCAACGAGTACTGGCAACACGCAGCAGCTTTCGGACCCAACGGCGCGTCTCTCGGGGCGCGCCTTGTTGCGTCCGGGTGCGTTTCCTCCCAGGTGCAACCAGGTGTCCCCCGTGGCGTAGTTAGATTCACCCCGCGCCTTCACCCGTCGCCCGCAGCCGGATCACATGGCCACGAAGAAGAAAAAGGCAAAAACTTCTCCGCCGCCCTCGGCTGCCACACCCAGGTCGAAGGGGACCGTTGCCGCCGTCCGCGAGGGAAAGGGGGGCGCCAGGCGGCGCGGTGCGCTCTGGGACAACATCAAGGGGATTGGCGGGGCCGTCCTGTTGTTCCTCTTCCTGCGGACCTTCCTCATCGAGGCGTATCGCATTCCCTCCCCGAGCATGGTACCGGCGCTGCTCGTGGGCGACTGGCTCTTCGTGAACAAGCTCGTGTACGGCCCGCACATCCCGTTCACGAACATCAACCTCCCGGGATACTCCGAGCCGAAGCGTTATGAGATCGCCGTGTTCGTCTCCCCGGTTCAGGTGGATCAGCCCGAAGACCCCACGCCCACCCTCGTGAAGCGGATCGTCGGAGTACCCGGCGACACGCTGCACATGCGCAATGGCCGCCTCTTCGTGGACGGCGAGGAGCAGAAGCAGGGCTATGGCGACCTGAGTCCGCGTGGCGACCCGGACGAGGTGTCATTCCTGTTCGACTGGCAGAAGCAGTACGCGTTGACGCAATCCCGTTTCGGTCCCGCGCCCGAGCAGCCGACGCATGACAACTGGGGGCCGCTCGTCATCCCGCCGCGCTACTACTTCATGATGGGCGACAACCGGTACCAGTCGAAGGACAGCCGGTACTGGGGCATCGTGCCCCGCGAGAATTTCCGCGGGCGTCCGATGTTCGTGTACTACTCCTGGAACCAGGACGATTCGGATCGGCCGTTGCCGTTCATCACCGACATCCGCTGGCGGCGGATCTTTCATCGCATACGATAGGTCAGAGGTCAGAGGCTGAAGGACAGGAGAGGGTGAAGGCCAGAGGCGGGAAGGCGGAAGGAGGTCACACCGCTGGCCTCCGGCCTCTGGCCTTCAACCTCGCCTTCCGCCTCTGGCCTTCGTGTGTTCATTACGCCAACGTTGCCGTGCCCTCCTCTGGGAGTCCCCATGTCTCTTCGTACAGCCATCGCCGTCCTCACTGTCTTCGCAGCGTCGATGTACTGGCTGGCGCGTTCAACAGCGAACCCCGCGATTGAACCGGCGAACGCATCGCCCGTCTCCGGTCCCCTGTCCGCCGTCAGTCAGGAAGGGGCGCTGAAGGAAACGGTGAACGGCATTACCTATCACATGCCCTATGGTCGCCCCACGAGGCCTTTCACGCCGGCCGTGCAGGTGGGTGACATCCTGTATCTCGCGGGGCAGATCGGGACGGCCGCCAGCGCTCAGGGCGGCGTGGTACCCGGCGGAATCCAGGCGGAAACCCGCCAGACGATGCTCAACATCAAGGACGTGCTGGAGAAGTCCGGCTCGTCGATGGAGCACGTCTTCAAGTGCACGGTCTTCATGGCCGACATGAAGGAATGGGATGCGATGAACGAGGTGTACACCACGTTCTTCCCCAATCACAAGCCGGCGCGGAGCGCACTGGGCGCGAACGGCCTGGCGCTCAATGCCCGCGTCGAGATCGAGTGTCTCGCGAAAGCAAGATAATATGCTGGTTGCGGGTCGCTGGTTGCTGGTTCTACTACTGGGTGCTGGAGCACCAGCACCAGCACCAGCACCAGCACCAGCACCAGCACCAGCAACCAGTACCAGCAGCAGCAACCAGCAATCAGTACGCAGCGGTACCATCCTCTCCGACTCCCTCTGGTCCCAGTCGCTCGGAATACGAAAGCGGGTAATGGTCTGGCTGCCGCCATCGTACGGGACGCAGCCGGCGAGGCGGTACCCGGTGGTGTTCTACCTCCACGGCGCCGGCGGGGATGAAACCAACTGGCTGAACCTGGGGCGCCTCGCCAGCACGCTGGATTCGCTGGTCGCCGCCGGCACACCGGAGATGATCGTCGTGATGCCGGATGGCGACGACGGCTTCTACACCACCTGGAACTTCCTCGGCGACTGGCCCGGATGCCGCCGCAGCAGGCCGCCTAACGCGGAACCGGCCGACTCCTACTGCGTGCCCTGGCCGCACTATGACGACTACATCGCCCGGGACCTCGTGGCGTTCATTGACGCCCGCTACCTGACACGCGCGGAGCGGCAGTATCGGGGCATCGCCGGGCTCTCCATGGGCGGATACGGCGCCATCGCACTGGCCCTGGGTTATGCCGATGTGTTCGGAGCTGCAGCCAGTCATTCGGGCGTGCTTGCCCCCGGGAAGGGGGGTGGTCGCTCTCCCGTCCCTGCAGACCGCTTTGACTTTGACTCACTGAAGGCGTCGTGGTCCCCCGGGCTGTGGTCACTCATGCGGCCCGTCTTCGGCAGGGATAGCGTCGGATGGGCGTCGCGCGATCCGGCTGTCCTGGCGGCACGGCTACGGCGTAAGGGGTCCCCGCCGATGCCCGCGCTGTTTCTCGACTGCGGCACGGAGGACTTCCTCCTGCCCCAGAATCGGGCCTTCCGCGACGCTCTGGCGCAGATGGGAGTTTCCCTCGTATACAGGGAACATCCCGGGTCCCACTCCTGGGCCTACTGGAGCCAGCACGCTTCCGAGAGCGCCGCCTGGCTGGCTGCCCGATTGACCGTGCCGTAAATCACACCGTTGCCCTCCAGCCCCCGGTTAAGTCTCAGAAGCACCCCCTACTTCCAGTCCGCCGAATCACCGCCGAGCGGAGCGCCATGCCAGCTTTCTTCCCGGTCAAGACTGCCACCTTCAGGCTCGACGAGGCCCGCGCGTTCCGGCGGCTCTCGTATTCGGTCGTGGAGATGGCTGTCATTACGGCCGTGGTGCTGCGCGTCTACCGTGCGTTGGCCCTTTACCTGGCCGGAGCCAACGTGTTCTTCCTGGGCCTGAGTTTCGCCATCGGTTTCGTCGTGCTGTTCGGCATGGTGACGCTGCATCTGGGAAACTTCACCGTTCGTCGCTGGGTGTGGCGGGCCCCGTTGTTCGCGCTGATCGAGGCGGGGGCGGAATCACTCACCAGTCTCGGGCTCATCGCCCTGCATCGTGAACCCCTGGGCTCGGCCCGGGCCAGCTTCGCGGATTGGCCGGGCATCGTCGGGAGCATTTTCACCTGGCGCCTGTCGGCGATCATCGTCTTCGCCGCCGTCCTGGCCGTCGTGGTCCAGCTGACGCGGACGACACTTGGTGAAGAGACGCCGCAGGCCGCCGCGAAGCTGAGGCCTAACGGGGAATCGGGCTGACGGGCGATCGAGGCCGCGAGGTCGGGACGAGAAGAGGGAGGAGCTCGAGGCTGTGCCTCCGCGCTCCTCCCTCTCTGTTTTCGAGACCTCAGCGCGCCGCGATTACCAGCGAGCCTTCACGCCCCGGACGTCGACGTGGACGAACGGCCCGTGCGCGCTGTTGGCGGAGTAGATCCCCACACCGCCGGTAAGGGCCGGGTACTCCTGTTCGACCTGCTCGACAACCTGCGCCAGGAACCGGGCATCGGCGGTGTTCACGCGTCCATCGCCGTTCAGGTCATCCATGGCCCCGTCGCCGTCGTTGTCCACGTAAACGTCCGCTGCGTCGCCGTACTGGTGACGGCTGTTCTGGGCGCGTCCGCCAGCGCCGACACCGCGCTCGTTGTACTGCGGCGTGCGGAAGCCCGACATGACCGACATCCGGCTGACCGTTACTCCACGCTGGCTGAGCGCGCCGATCACCAGTTCGAGCTTGTCGATCAGTCCTTCCTGCAGTACGAGGTACTTCGGCCACACCTTGGCCTGGTCCTTCGTCAGGAAGTCGCGCAGCCTGAAGTGCTCCGAGATCCTCGTGTCCTGGTTATCGGGAGTGACACGAATGAAACCGACGGGATTCCCATATCGGTCCGACGAAACGCCGCGCTGCTCGGCCGGCCACGATCCCATGCGGTAGGTACCCAGCATTCCCTTCTTCTTCTCGGAGAAGGGCACGAGGTTGACGAAGTGGAATACCGCCGCGGAATCGCGCACGGCGTAGACCCCCGGATTCCGCGCGGCACTATCGCCGAGGAGGCGTGCCAGCACGTTCGTCGTGTCGACGGGCCGCGGGGCCATCAGTTTCATCCAGACCTTGCCACTCAGTCCAACCAGGGTGTCCCGGCTCCACGGCTTCCGTACGCCGGAATCGGTCGCCACTGGTGCGACCGGGGATGCGGAACGAGCCTCGGTGGGCGGTGCGCTGATTCCCATGACGAGGATCGCCGCCACGACCGGCACGTACCTGAAATCAGCGATGTTGAACGCAGGCTTCATTGACGCACGAAAAAAGAGAATGGGGGTGGACACGCCCCCCGAAGAGAGAGCCGCACACCTAACGCCAGAGGTAAGGGAACGGCCCGGTAACTGGTGAAATCTGCGTCAGCCGGTAGGCCGCCGGTATTGGGAAGAAGGATGACCTACGAGGGCATTAGTAGATGTAGACTGGCGTGCCGACCGGAACAATCTGGTACAGATGAGCTATGTCCTCGTTCAACAGTCGGACACATCCGTGGCTGACTGACTGGCCGATCGATGTCGGGACGTTGGTGCCGTGAATGGCGTAGCCATCGCCAAGAAGCAGACGGTGGGTCCCCAGCACACCCTTGTAGCGCCGCTGGTTCGTCCCGAAGGGTGGTACCACGAGCTGTCCATTGACCACGATCTCGCGACCGTCGGAGGCTTCCAGCGGAGTGATGGTCCCATCGCGCGAGCGACGGACCACGTCACTCCCGACGACAGTGATCTCGCTCCCGTCGCCCGCATCGATAGACTCACCGCGGTTGAGCTTCGTTAAGCGCAATCCACGCTTTTCGGCCTGCTCCAGAAAGTGCCAGTCTGGCGGGACCCAGGCCGGATCCTCCTCCTTTCCCCGCACCTTCAGCCGCCCTCGGGGCGTGTCGAACTTCCAGCTCGAGCCGCCGGGGCCCTTCTGCAGGACCTTGCCGCTGCCCGTGGCCACGCGGGTCTCGAAGACCACGCTGTCCTGCACGCGATACCAGAGCTTGTTGTCCGTGATGCTGATGATGATGGCGCTGGTCGGCTCCGTGTCAGCCGGCGTTTCCAGCAGCGCCAGCAGCGAGTCCTCCGCCGAGCCGGCATGGCGGCGCAGGTTCTCGAGTAATTCCAGGTTGTCGTTATAGACGATGCGTGAAACGTCGCGCTCGAACCTGGCGTCCACGGTCGCGGACCCCAGGAGCGCGGTAGCGCCGCCGGCGGCCAGCACAACCAGAAGCAGCGTCAGGACGAGACCGGGTCGTCTGTGCGTCAACCGCATATGCCGCTGTATGTTCACTCTCACACTCATCGGTAGAAGTAGACTGCCATACCCGGCCGTATACTCGCTGCAAGGGCCTTGAGGTCCGCGGCAGCTACCTGAATCGAGCCGGGCAATACGTACGACGTGTCCGCAAGCGGGCCGGAGTCCGGCACCGCGTACACGACACTTCCGTCATTCAGCAGGATGGCGTTACCGCCTAACGCGCCGCGGACGCGGCGGCTCTCGGGCGCGGGAATGCCGCGGTCGGCAAATACGGTTGCGGGTACTTCCCACGTGTCGCGCTCGGTGAGCACGCGTTCCACCGTGCGCTGGCCGAGCGCCTGTACCTGAATGGCCGAGTCGCCCTGCGGGCCGCGGAACCGTTCTGGCCCGAGGCGCACGGGCATCTCCCGCATGATCACCCCATCCCGCTCGAGGATCATGTGGCCACTGTCGACGTTCACCGCGAGATGCAGCTGGCGATCGCCGCGAGCCTGCCGGCGGACGAGCTCCAGCTCGACCCGCAGCCTGTGCTGTTCGGCCGCGACGACCGCGTCGACACGCTCCCTCTGCGCCTTGGTCATCCCCGCCCGCAGGCGGTTCGTTTCTTCCTTGTACCTGAGGTAACGGGATACGAGGATAACATTCGCCACAACGGCCAGGATCACGAGGACAAAAATGACGTTGCGGCCGCGGCGTCTTGAATCGGACCGTATGCGTGCACTCATCAGTGGATTCTCTTCGGGAATGCCCGTAGCGGGCGCACCATCGTGTACCCCGATGTCAGGCTGAATTACCGGGCGCGGCGCCACTGGCGCAGGGAAAGCGGGTGCAGTACAACCGATACCTTGGAAACAAGTTCCACCGAGCTCGTTTTTGTCGGCCACGAGTCGAGGGAACTTCCATCACACCATCCGAAACACCTGGAGCCAGCGATGATCAGGCTGAAGAGCGCGGTACTCGTCCTGACCATGGGCGCATCGAGCCTGGCCTCGGCGCAGACGCGGCCGTTCGGGACGCTCCGCGAACAGGCAAAGTTACAGCAGCAGTGGCTCGAGCAGCGGCTCAAGACCGTGCTTCCGGGACTCATGCGCCAGCACGGAATCGACATGTGGGTCATTCCCATGCGGGAGTACAACGAAGACCCGACGTTCTCGTCGCTGGTCTCGCCCACGACGTTCGCGGCGCGCCGCCGGACGATCTACGTCTTCTTTGACAAGTGTGCCGCGTCGGGACGCGTGGATCCCGGCGATGGATCGTGCGTGGAACGGATCGCGCTCGGCGGGACGTCCCAGGGTGGGTTGTACGAGGCGGTTCGGTCCACCAGGGCGGTCGACGCCGCGGTGGGCGGCCGGCAGGCCGAGCTCTGGGGAGATGCCCAGTGGCAGGTGCTCAAGGACGTCATCGCGCAGCGGAATCCGTCGGTCATCGGGGTGAACATCTCGCGCGTCTTCGCCTTCACCGACGGGCTGACGGCCGGGGAGCTCGAGGGCATGAGCGAGGCGTTAGGCGCGACATGGACCTCGAAGTTCAAGCGCGCCGAGGCTCTGCCGCTGGAGTTCATCGCGGCGCGCATCCCCGAGGAAGAGGCCTTCTACGGCAAGCTGCAGGCGCTGGTCTGGCGGCTCATCGGCGAGATGTACTCCTCGGCCACCATCAAGCCGGGCGTGACTCGGACGAGTGACCTGGTCTGGTGGTGGCGCCAGCGCGTAAACGATCTCGGACTGGGAACCTGGTTCCAGCCCTCGATCGATGTGCAGCGGCGCGGGGTGACGGCCGAACAGCTGGGCGACGATCCGATCATCCAGAAGGGGGACGTCCTCCACTGCGACGTCGGCATCACCGCGCTCCGGCTCAATACCGACACGCAGCACATGGCGTACGTGTTGCTCGACGGCGAAACCGACGTGCCCGCGGGCCTCAAGCTCGCGATGAAGAATGCAAACCGCCTGCAGGACATCCTGTTCGAGGAAGTGCGGCCCGGACGCACCGGCAACGAGATTCTCGCCGCCACGCTGGCGAAGATGAAAGCCGAGCGGCTGAATGGCACGATGTACTCACACCCGATTGGCATGCACGGCCATGGCGCCGGCCCGCTCATCGGACTGTGGGACTATCAGGAAGGGGTGCCCGGGCGCGGGGACGCGAAGGTCATTCCGAACATGTGGTACTCGGCGGAACTGCAGGTGACGACGCCAGTGCCGGAGTGGAACAACCAGCCGGTCCGGGTGGCGCAGGAGGAGGATTTCATCATCGGCGCCGACGGGAAGCCGCGGTGGGCGATCCGCCGGCAGTCGGAGTATCACGTCGTGAAGTAGTTGAGAGTTGTGAGTTGAGAGTTGAGGAGAGGGAAGAGCCCGACGGCAACTCGGGCGAGACGGTGGGGAATCGGGCTTAACGACCCGCTACCCGCTGCCCGTAACCCGCTAAATTCCGCCCATGCCCAGGAAGAAACTGATCGTCGTTGGCGACCGCGTCCTCGTGAAGCCCGAGGAAGGTGAGGAACGCTCCAAGGTAGGTCTGTACCTGCCGCCCACAGCCATTGACAGCCAGGCGGTGCAGGGCGGGAAGATTGTAGCGACCGGGCCGGGCCTTCCGATGCCCGATCCGTCGGAATTGAGCGATGAACCATGGCGCACCGGTCCGCGCGAACACCGGTTCGTGCCGATGCAGGCGAGAAACGGCGACTATGCGCTGTTCTTCCGGAAGGCGGCCGTGGAGATCACGTTCGAGGGCGAGACATACCTGGTCATCCCCCAGGGCGCGATTCTGGCGCTGCTGCGCGGAGACGAAGAGGAGGAGCTGAAAGATGACTACTGAGCGGCGTCAACTCGATGTCACGCAGGCGGGCACCCCCCTGATGCCCCGCACGATGTACGACGAGCGGTTCCTGGTGCCGATGCGCCGCGACCTCACCGAAGTGGGATTCACTGAACTGAAGACCGCTGAGGAGGTAGACCGGGAATTGAAACAGGAGGGAACGGCGATGGTCGTCGTCAACTCGGTGTGCGGCTGTTCGGCGCGCATGGCGCGCCCCGCCGCGCGCATCGCCATCGGTCACGAACCAAGACCGGACCGGCTTTACACGGTTTTCGCCGGGCAGGACGCCGAGGCGACCGCCAGGGCGCGGAGCTACTTCACCGGCTACCCGCCTTCGTCACCGTCCATCGCGCTCCTGCGCGACGGGAAGCTGGTGTGGATGCTGGAGCGCTGGCAGATCGAGGGCCGGCCGGCGGAAGAAATTGCCGAGGAGATGGTTGGGGCGTTCGACCAGCATGTTGGGTGAGTTGCAGAGTTGCAGAGTTGCAAAGTTGGGCAAGTTGCCAAGTTGCCAAGTTGTCCCCCTTCGCAGCTTCGCAACTTCGCAACTTCGCAACTTCACAACTTCGCAACTTCGCAACTTGGCAACTCTGCACCTACCCATGCCCCGTCATCCCTTCCTCCACACCCGACGCCCCCACCCGGTCGAGGAAGATCTGGTGCAGTGACGGCTGGATGAGCTCGAACCGGTTAACGAGCGCCCCCGCTGCCACCACGCGCCGGAGCAGCTCCTGCGGATCGGCGCCATCGGCCATCTCGATCTCCAGGTAGCGATTCGAGTCGTCCACCCGCCTGACGAGCGTAGCGTCGGAAAGCACCTGTGCCACGCCGCCGTTGGCCGACTCCATCGAGAGCGCGACGTGCCGGCCTCCGTGCTTCGCCTTCACCTCGCCTAACGGGCCGTCGAGCACCACCTCGCCCCGGGCGATGATGCAGACGGCATCGCAAAGTCGCTCGGCGTTGTCCATGAGATGCGTGCTGAAGATCACCGTCCGGCCCTGGCGCCGCAGGTCGACCACGGTGTCCTTCAGCGCCTGCGCGTTGATGGGGTCGAGACCGCTGAACGGCTCGTCCAGCACGATCAGCTCCGGTTCATGCAGCAGCGTGCCGATGAACTGCACCTTCTGCTGCATCCCGCGGGACAGGTCGTCGATCTTTGCGGTGCCCCAGTCCTTCTCCGCCGTGCGGAGGCCGAGCCGCTCCATCCAGTGCGTGATGCGTCCATCGGCAACCTTCCGCGACACCCCCTTCAACTCGGCGAGGAACCGGAGCAGCCGCCGCACCTGCATCTTGCGGTACAGTCCGCGCTCCTCCGGCAGATACCCGATGGCATCGGTGACGCCCCGCTTGCTGTTGGGCATCCCGAAAATGCGGATCTGGCCTTCGTCGGGCGCGATGATGTTCAGCATCATCCGGATCGTCGTCGTCTTGCCCGCACCGTTTGGCCCCAGCAGGCCGTACACGACACCACGTGGCACACGCCAGCTCACGTTCCGCACGGCAGTGTGCCCCGCGAACCGCTTCACGACGTTCTCGATGACGACGACGGGTTCGCTCATTCAGGGGTGTGTATCGCGCGCGAACGGGACAATATACAGCCGAGCTCAGAGGCCACAGGCCAGAGGCCAGAGGCCAGAGGCCAGAGGCCAGAGGC
>DAIUET010000010.1:0-10636 GCA_036845045.1 Gemmatimonadaceae bacterium
AACCAGGTGCTTCGATCGATCTGGTGGTGGTTCCCGCGTTCTGGGCGACACTGTGGTTCCGGATGCTGATGGCCGCAGCCCTCGTGTCCGTGCTCTGGGGCCTCCACCGGCTCCGGCTGCAGCGGGCGCTGGAAACGGAGAGAATGCGCGTCCAGATCTCGCGCGACCTGCACGACGAGATCGGCGCGGGGCTCAGCAGCATTGCGCTGATGTCGGACTCGGTCACATCGACGTCGCGCACTACGGTGGCGGACACCTCACAACTCCAGACGATCGCACGGACGGCGCGCGACATGGTGGCCGATCTCCGTGACATCGTCTGGGCCATTGATCCGGACTCCGACCGTCTGTCGGACGTCGTCACGCGAATGCGCGATACGGCAAGCGCTCTCCTGCACGACGTTACCATCACCTTCGAGGTGAATCCGCCGCGCGATCTGTCACGGGGGATTGGAATGGCGGCGCGACGCGACCTGTTCCTCATCTTCAAGGAACTTCTTCACAATGTGGCCCGCCACTCAGGGGCCAGGAACGTACGGATTGAGCTCCAGTCCATCGGACATGAACTCCGCCTCGTCGTCGCGGACGATGGTGTCGGCTTCCGGCCCGGCGAATGGCAATCGGGGACCGGGCTCAAGAGCATGCGCGAACGTGCGTCGCGGCTCGGCGGCGATCTCCAGCTTTCCAGCGAGCCTGGTAAGGGAACGACCGCGACGCTCCGCGTTCGGACGACGTGAACGCGTCAGGTATTCCCGTCGCCCTCTGCGTACCTAGGACCTCATGAATTCCCTGGGGCAGGGTCGGTACGATCACCGGGCGCCCGTGTGGGTGGTTGAGGATAGTGCGCTCTACCGCGATACGCTCGCGTCGTTGATCGATCGCAGCGAGCGATTCCGCTGCGCCCAGGTGTTCGGCGACGGCCATAGCGCGGTTCAGGCTTTGAACGATGGGAAGGAACTTCCGCGCGTGATTCTCATGGACCTGGCGCTGCCGGGAATGAACGGCATCGAGTGCACACGCGCCATCCGGAAACGCACGCCCTCGATTCCCGTCGTCGTGCTGACCGTAAACCAGAGCAACGACCGGATCTTCGAGGCAATCTGCGCGGGCGCTTCGGGATACATGCTGAAATCGGACACCAGCGACGACATCCTCAGGGGAATCGCGATCGCACTCGATGGCGGTGCGGCGATCGACGGACAGATTGCCCGCCGTGTCCTCGAGATGTTCAGCCATATGGTCACGCCGAAAGCGGACTACGGCCTGTCCCAGCGCGAGCGCGAGATTCTGGAGCTTCTCGTTGAGGGACACACGAAGCAGCGGATTGCGGCGCAGCTTCAGCTGAGTCCTCACACGATTGATGGGCACGTGCGGAACATCTACTCCAAGCTGCACGTCAACAATCGTTCCGGCGCGGTGGCAAAGGCAGTCAAGGAGAACCTTCTCTAGACGGACACTCGCATTCACGCGAGCGAGCATTGGACACTGGTGGTTCATAAACAGGGGGAGACATGCTGCGGTCCACGATTCTGCTGGTGATGGTACTCCTGGCCGCGCCCACTCCAGGGTTCGGACAGGTCCTGCCCAGAACGGGTCCGGACCTCGGCGACGCAACGCTGGCTCTCCCGCCTGGACCGACCGTCAACGACTGGCAGCCACGCGGGCGGGCCGCGGTTGGCACGAAGATCGTCATCACGGGGCCGTCGTTCAGGCCGGCGGATATCGAAGCAGCAATCGGGCCGAGCAAGATCCGGTTGCCGGTGCGGCTGGCGACGAGCACGAGCACACGCATTGAGCTCGACGTACCGGCGGCCGCATTGGGTGTGACTGGCCCCCTGGCGATCGGACACAAGGGCACACGAGGAGCCGTCCTCGAAACGTCGTCTCTCATTGATGTGTTGCGGCCCGCGCTCGTGAATCCCGCGCCCCTTACCGGTTCCTACCCGTTCGCCGCCTGGTTCCAGCAGATAGACGTCAAGGAATTCCCCGGCGCGTCGACCTCGGTCGACGCCATGACCATCGGAGGGACCTGCGCATTCAAGAAGGCTCCGATCGCGGCGGCCCCGAGGCAGCGGGGAAGCGATTTCATCATCACGCTGATCGTTAATGGCTGGTTCGAACGGTCCGGCAGCTGCCAGCTGCAGCTTGGCGTGACACCCATCGCGGCCAACGGGTCGTTGATGCCTGTGGTGCAGCTCAGCGTTCCCGTCACGGTCCCGGCGCCGCAACAGTACGTCTTCGACAACACCGGGCAGTTGACGTCGACGCTTGCCCCCGCGCTCGTGCACTCCGGTCTCGGCAGCGCGTGCAATGCAAACCCGGGCGCGCCGGGCGCCACTGGCGTCACCACGCTCGGATCTGACCTGCAGATCCTCGTGCGCGGCGGTCTCACGGATCAGTCGTGCACCTTCCAGACAGCGCTGTTGACGTTAGGCAGCGGGGTACGGCTGACAGAGATGCGATGGAGGTCGAGCGTCACCGGTGATCGATGCGGAAAAGCGGGCAGCTTTTCCCCGACGCTGCCGTCGTCAAATTTCACCATGACGCGAGGCAGTGTCCTCGTGAACCCCACGATCAGTCAGCCGGCGAGCACGTTCTTCGTCTTCGGCCGTGGGAACATCGTCGTGGACGGCGTGACGCTCATGAACGTGACTCAGCCAACGACGGTCGTTCTCCAGATGGTGGTTGACCTTCAATGCGTCTCGATGGCGGTCCCACTCCAGACATCAACCGGCATTCGGCCGCCGACCACGAGTCCGCAATCCTTCGGCGCTGTCCTGGACCGACTCGTGCTCGAAGGCCCGCCTGGACTCACGCTGAGCCAGTTGATGCGGCGGCAGTGAGGATGTCCGTCGGCTGCAGGTGTGACCCATCGGGATCGTGGACGTCGGACTCGGCATGGCGGGAACCGCGATGGTCTTCGCCGGCGCCCTGCTCGACGCGATGCCGGTGGGACCGCTGCTCGTGTCGCGGGTAAAAGGGCCTCTCACCAGGAACCCTCATCCCGCGCTCACTGGCCCCGATGGCTGCGTTACGAGTACTCGGCCCCACGCTCCTGCTGCTGCCGCTCCTGCTGGGCACCTCACAGCGAAGCGACCAGGAGCCGTCGACGACCTGCTGGCGCTTTGCGTTTGGCGCCTGGACACCGCCGCTCGACTGGTCGAGCGCCGGTCACGACGGCCGGCCGAGTGACCTGGCCAATCGTGTGCAACGCGTGCGCGATTCGGTCTTCGTGCGGGACACCGCTGCCTCGCGAAGCAACGCCATGATCTGGGAGCGCACGAAACAGGGCTGGGCCGTGGTGCTCTTCCCCGCATGGTGGCCCGTTGGCGTGAAGGTCGACTTCGACAGCGTGCTCGCCGGCGGCCGTGAAATGACCGGTCAGGCTTTGGCGCTGGTCGCTGACGCCCGCCAGGAGCCCTCGCGCGCGCGGGCGAGGGCCGTGCGCTGCACAGGATGACACGATTGGCCGGTGACGACGCGCACTGGCCGCCCCCGTACACGTCAGGCACGTTGGGGTAACCACTTCTCCGGTGAGTTCCGTGCATCGTGTGTTTTCCGCGGTATCGGTCCTGGCCGCGCTGTTGTGCAGCGGTAGCCTCCAGGCCCAATCCGGCTTCGATCGCGACCTGTTCCGGGAGCTCCGCTGGCGGGACATCGGTCCCTACCGCGGCGGGCGCACCAAGGCGGCAGCCGGCGTCCGGGGGCAGCCTAACGTCTTCTACATCGGCGTCGTCAATGGCGGGGTGTGGAAGACCACGGACTACGGCCGCATCTGGACACCGATCTTCGACGACCAGCCCACCGGGTCGATTGGCGCCATCGCGGTGGCCCCCTCGGACCCGAACGTGATCTACGTGGGCAGCGGCGAGGGGCTGCAGCGCCCCGACCTCTCCACCGGGAACGGCATCTACAAGTCCACCGACGCGGGACGCACCTGGACCCACCTCGGGCTCCGCGACGGCCAGCAGATTCCCCAGATCGTCGTCGACCCGCGCAACCCCAACCGGCTCTTCGTCGCGGTCCTCGGCCATCCCTACGGGCCTAACGAGGAGCGCGGCCTCTTTCGCTCCACCGACGGTGGGCGCACCTTCCAGCGCGTCTGGTACCGCGACGAAAACACCGGCGCCATCGACGTCGCGTTCGCCGTGAATGACCCCAACACGCTGTACCTCGCCACGTGGGAAGCGCGACAGGGGCCGTGGGAGAACGGCGCCTGGCAGGGACCGGGGAGCGGCCTGTTCAAGTCGACCGACGGCGGCGCGAGCTGGAGTCCCATCATGACAGGGCTCCCGACGTTCGACGAAGGGCTGGGACGCATCGGACTGGCCGTCGCGCCGAGCGACCCGCGGCGGTTGTATGTCACGGTCGATGCCGGAACGCGCAGCGGCATTTATCGCTCCGATGATGCCGGCGCCACCTGGCGGAAAGTCAGCAGCGACGCGCGCGTGCATAATCGCGGCTCCGACTTCGCCGAGCTCAAGGTCGACCCTAAGAACGCCGACGTCGTGTACAGCGGCAGCATTGTCGCCTGGAAGTCCACCGATGGCGGCTCGACGTGGAGCATGTTGCGCGGAGCCCCGGGCGGCGACGACTACCACCGCTTCTGGATCAACCCGGACAACCCCGACATCATTTTGGCCGCGTCCGACCAGGGCGCGGTGATCACGGTGAACGGCGGCCAGTCGTGGAGCTCGTGGTACAACCAGCCCACGGCCCAGATGTACCACGTCACCACCGACAACTCGTGGCCCTACCGCGTCTGCGGCGGACAGCAGGAGTCGGGCTCGGCCTGCGTTCCGAGCCGCAGCAACGACGGGCAGATCACCTTCCGCGACTGGCGGCCGGTGGGCGTCGAGGAGTATGGCTACGTCGCGCCCGATCCGCTCGACCCGAACATCATGTACGGCGGCAAGGTCACGCGTTTCGACTACCGCACCGGCCAGACCCAGAACGTGGCGCCCAAACCGTTCCGCGACCCGAACTACCGGATGCTGCGCACGGCGCCGATCCTGTTCTCGCCGGTCAACCCGCGGAAGCTGTATTTCGGCGCCAACACCATCTGGGAGACGGTAAACGGGGGCAGCACCTGGAAGCAGATCAGCCCCGACCTGACGCGGCGGGACTCGGTCGTGCCACCTAACGTCGGTGTCTACAGCACGACCCCCGCCGCGGTGGCCCGGCACCCGGGCGTCGTGTACACCATCGCGCCGTCGTACATCCGTGAGCGTATCATCTGGGCCGGTTCGGACGATGGCCTCATTCACGTTACCCGGAACGGCGGCACGAGCTGGCGCAACGTCACGCCGCGCGAGCTCCGCCCCTGGGCCAAGGTCTCGCTGATGGACGCCTCGCATTTCGACACGCTGACGGCGTATGCGGCCATCAACACGATCCGGCTCGACGACTTGCGGCCCCACATTTATCGGACGCGGGACGGCGGCCGCACCTGGACGGAGATCGTGACCGGCATCGACTCCGGCGCCACGATCAACGTGGTGCGCGAAGATCCTCGACGCCGCGGCCTCCTCTTCGCCGGGAGTGAAACGCAGGTCTGGGTCTCGTTCGACGACGGCGACCACTGGCAGTCGCTCCGCATCAACATGCCGGCGACGTCCATCCGCGACCTCGTGATCAAGGACGACGACCTCGTGGTCGGCACGCATGGCCGGGGGTTCTGGATCCTCGACGACATCACGCCCCTCAGGCAGCTCACTGATACGGCGTTAGCCGCACCAGCGCACCTGTTCCGCCCCGGCCTGGCCACGCGGGTCCGGTTCAGCATGTATACCGACACGCCGATTCCCGTCGACGAGCCGAGGTCGGAGAACCCGCCCGATGGCGTGGTGATCTCGTACCACCTGCGCGGAACCGCCACCGACCTCACCCTCGAAATCACCGATGCCGCCGGCACCGTCGTCAGGCGATATGAGAAGGGGATCAACCCGAACCCGGACCCGCGAGCCAACGGCCACTGGCCCGACTGGTGGATCGCACCGTGGCCCGAGCTGAAGGCCGGGCCGGGCCTGCACCGCTTCGTCTGGGATCTCCGCTATCCCCGTCCTGACGTCACCAGCTTCTCGTTCCCCATCTCGGCGATCCCGGGACGCACTGTGCCCGAACCGTTAGGCCCCCTTGTCCCACCCGGCACATACACCGTGCGCCTGGTGGCCGATGGCGACACACTGACGCAGCCGATTCGCGTCCGTATGGACCCGCGTGTGAAGACGCCGGCCGCCGTGGTTGCCTCTCGGGACTCGCTCCACCTGGCGATCTATCGCGCCATCAACGGCGTCGCCGAGGCCCGGCGCCAGGTGACCACGCTCCGGGCGAGCGTGCGGCAGCAGTTGGCAGCCGTGTGGGGACCCCGCGCCGATTCCCTGCCCAACTTCGATCGGGCGCTCGCGAACCTCGAGGGCGCAAGTAGTGGTCGTGGGGGGCGCGGCGCAGGCGCCGCCGCACCCACGCGCGGCATCGTTCAGATCCCGAGCCTGCCGCAGTTACTGAGTGAACTGACGACGCTCTACGGCGTGATCGACGACTCCGACAATGCTCCGACCAGCCAGGTCGCGTCGGCCGCTCGCACGCGCCTTTCCCAGGCAAGGACGGCGCTGGCCGCGGTCAGGCGATTGACGACCGTTGTGAACAGGCCCTGACGATCGCGTACCGGCCAGTTACTCAGGGATCACGCCGGTTGCCGTGCCGCGTCGCGATCGGCCCGTTCAGGCCCATGTTGATCCGCCGTGCGATGAGCGGTGAGGCCGGTGGAGCATTCGCGGCGCGGAATCCAGTCCAGAGCGCTATCACGAACAGGCCAATGCCGAGGGCATGGACCGCACGCGCGATCAGAAGGTCGTGCGTGAGCCACCCGGCGGCATCGAGCAAGTAGGCCCAGTCATGCTCACCGCCGCCCACGAGCGGCAACTCCTGGGCGCGCGCATCGGCAACGTAGACCGAGATGTTCCAGCAGTTCTGCGCCACCCACCAGAGACACACGGCCGCCGCATACCGGTCGTCACGGCGGAGGAAGTGACCCACGAACGCGCTCGGCAGGAGCAGCTGGAAGATCGTACCGCCAAGGAATCCCATCACCTCACCGAAAGGCCCGAAGAGCAGGTGCCCGGTTTCGTGGATCGCGAGGTCGATGTTGTCGAGGAACGATCCCGCTCCGGGCGCGCGCAGCAATGCCAGGCCGTAAAGGGCCAGGACGGCCAGGAAGGCCAGGCGGGCAATCCGTACGTGACGCGGGTTCATGTATGGAGGACGCGCCAGCGGACGCCTCGTCATGCCCGACAGTCAGGTACGTTAAGGGAGCAGTTGCGTACCCGTCGTTTGCAGCCCTGAGGTGCAGCCGTGGCCATTCTCGAGAACTTTGAGTTGCGTGGCATCCCCGTGACGGTGGAGAACACCCGTCCGGACATCGCGACCGAGGACGTACTCAGTCGCCTCGACGAGGCGCTGGCGTTGATTGAACGGCACCAGCCCTGGCGCCTCAGCCACCTGCGGCGGGACCTCAACCGCATTCGTGTCGTGCGCTTCCCCTGCCGCGGTGCGTGGATACCGGAGGAGGGCTCCTGCGTCACAGAGCTGACCTTCCTCGCCCGGCGCGACATCACCGCCGCGCCCGTGGCGTCGTCGATCATTCACGAAGGGATGCATGCCCGCGTCGATCGGATGGGGGTCAGCCGGTATGCCCGCGATCGAGCCCGTGAGGAACGACTCTGCCGCCGCGCGGAACTCGAGTTCGGCGAGTCGCTTCCCCCCGAGCTGGGCGCGCCCGTCGTTCAACGGGCAGTCGAAAGCCTGACGCTCGCCGACTCCGACGTCGCGCCGGCCATTGACTGGAGCGAGGCCTTGCGCCGCCAGAACGAGATCGACCGACAGGCAGGTAGGTAAATGGAGGGCCGTGACGCGACTCGTGCGCGACTGCATACTCCGAGCGCGGCGCCTATTCCCTATTCCCCATTCCCAATTCCCTGCTGCCATGCACAGCCGCGAGCTCGGACTCGTCCTCGCCCAGCAGCTGGGGAACGTCGAGGACCTGCATTATGGGCTCTGGGATCCGGATCTCGAGCTCTCGTTCTCGAATCTCCGTATCGCGCAGCAGCGGTACAGCGACCTGATGCTCTCCCAGCTCCCGCCTTCCCCTGGTGAGGTACGCGTCCTCGATGTCGGCTGTGGAACAGGGCACCTCATCAGCCAGATGCTCGACCGCGGCTACCTGGCCGATGGCGTGATTCCGGCGAAGGACCTGGGGGAACTCGTCAGGCGGCGCATCGGCGAACGGGCCGGATATCAGCCCCGCATCTTCGAGTGCAGGTTCGAGGAGTTCCCGCTGGAGGAGGCGCGCGGCCGCTATGACGTGGTGCTCTTCAGCGAAAGCTTCCAGTACATCAAGCCCACCGATTCGCTTCCGCTGGTGCAGCAACTCCTCAAGCCGGGCGGGATGCTCCTGATCTGCGATTTCTTCAAGACGGCCGCCCACGGCGATGGCGGTCCGGGGGACAAGAGCTTTGGCGGCGGCCACCCGCACCGGGAATTCCTCGCCACCATCGCGCGATTCCCGTTCCGCCTCGAGAAGGACGAGGACATCACCCGGCGTGTGAGTCCCAACCTGCAGTTGCTGAACGACTGGCTCATGAACCGGGCCAGACCCGCCAGCCAGACGATCTACCGCTATCTCAGCGCCAACTATTCGGCCAGTACCCGCATGCTGATGTGGCTATTTCGAAAGAAACTGCGGAAGGCTCAGTACAAGTATTTTTCGGGGCACCGGAGCCGGGAGACGTTCGAGCGCTACAAGACGTACCATCTCCTCGTCTACCGCCTCACCGCCTGACCCTCACTCATGCCAGAGTTTCCAGTTACCGCCAGGAACCGGATCCGGCGGATGCCCAAGCGCGGTCATTACGATCGCAAAACGGTACATGCCATCATCGACGAGGCGCTGGTGTGCCATGTCGCCTTCGCGGTCGATGGTCTGCCAACGGTCATTCCCACGTTGCACGCACGCCGTGGAGACGCGCTGCTGCTGCATGGCGCCAGGACCAGTCGCCTGCTGCGGCACGTCGGCGAGGGAAACCCGGTGTCGGTGGCGATCACTCTTCTCGACGGCATCGTGCTCGCCCGCTCGGTCTTTCACCACTCGATGAACTACCGGTCGGTCGTGCTGCACGGCACCGGGCAACTGCTCGAATCGGACGAGGAGAAGCTGTCGGCACTCGAGGCCTTCGCCGAGCACATCGCGCGTGGTCGCTGGGGCGATGCCCGTCGGCCGTCCAGAAAGGAGCTGAGGGCGACCAGTGTCGTCTCGATTCCGATCGAGCTGGCCGCGGCCAAGGTGCGCACCGGCCCACCGTTGGACGACGACGAGGATTACGAGCTTCCGATCTGGGCCGGCGTACTTCCTCTCTCGTTGCGCGCGGGCGCGGCGATCCCGGATTCCCGGCTCGTGCATGACCTCGCCGTTCCGCCGTACGTCCGGCGCTATCGACGGCCGGCGCTGTGAGCGCGTACGCCTCGTAACGCTCGCCTTAACGAGGTCCGGTCGCGACTCGTCACGATGATGAGCGCTGTCGCACCACCCGGCGTGTCCATGGGACATAAGAACATGCCTGTCCCGATGGAATTGCCGGGTGCAGATTCCGAAACGCAACGCTCGGACACTCCGTCCTGCAATTTGCCAATTGGCAATTGGTGAACGGCAATCGGCATTCGGCAACCATTCCATGTCCGGTCTCGACAGCTTCGCATCCGAACTGCAGCAGGCGCTCGGCGACAATTACGTCCTCGAGCGTGAGCTGACCGGCAGTGGCATGAGCCGGGTGTTTGTGGCGCTCGAGAAGTCGCTGAACCGGCAGGTGGTCGTGAAGGTGCTGCCGCCCGAGCTCGCCGCGGGGGTGAGCCGTGAGCGGTTTCGGCGGGAGATCCAGCTCGCGGCCCAGCTGCAGCATCCCCATATCGTTCCGCTGCACGCGGCCGGGTCGTCGGGCGACCTGCTGTACTTCACGATGCCGTACATCGAGGGAGAATCGCTGCGTCATGCCCTGCACGAGGGCGTGAAGTTCTCTCCACGCGAAGTGGTCAGGATCCTGCACGACGTCTCCGACGCGCTGGCCTACGCCCATTCACGCGGCGTCATCCACCGCGACATCAAGCCCGGGAACGTCCTCCGCAGCGGCTCACATGCCGTCGTCACCGACTTCGGCGTGGCGAAGGCCATTTCCGCCGCCATGCCCGCCGTCGGCATGACCACGAGCGGAATGGCGATCGGCACGCCGGCGTACATGGCGCCCGAGCAGCTCGCGGGCGATCCGGCGGCGGACCACCGCGTGGACATCTATGCCGTCGGCCTGCTGGGTTACGAGCTGCTCGCCGGTGAAGCGCCGTTCAAGGCGTCGTCGCCACAGGAGACCCTGGCGGCTCAGCTCACGCGGGCGCCCGAGCCGATTTCCAAGCGAAGACCCGATGCACCGCCGGCACTCGCCGCGCTGCTCACGCGTTGCCTGGCCAAGAACCCGGCCGACCGCCCGCAGGCCGCCACCGAGATTGTGTCGCTCCTCGACAGTCTCGAGATCTCGTCAGGCGCGATGGCGCCGCAGCGTGCGTTTACCCCCGCGCGGGCGTGGCTGGTGGG
>DAIUET010000010.1:10736-19687 GCA_036845045.1 Gemmatimonadaceae bacterium
GCGCTGGATTTCGCGGCTGACATGGGGCGATTCGCCGACTCATTGCGGGCGGAAATCCAGAAGGCCGTACTCGATTCCGTGACGCGCGTGCGTGGGGTGTCGCCCGGCCTGCTGGGCATTGGCGACGCCCGCGTGGACTCGGTGGTCCGGCGCCTGCAGCGCGACGCCGAGCGGCGGGGAACCGGACGCAGTGGAGCCGAGGTGTTCATCCAGCAGGAGCATCGTGAACCGCCGATGGTGCGGCCCAATCCCCTGTCGCGTGAGGCGTTCGCCGCCAGGCTCGAGAGCCTCGGTCCGCCACGACGGCTGTTCGTCTCGTTTCCGACCCTCAGTGCGCGAACCAGGTTTCTGCAGCCGCAGCTCGACTCCCTGGTGGACAGCCTGCGTCGCACGCTGGGGCGTGACGCTCGTTATGTGCTGATTCCGGGAGACAGCGTGCGCGAGATGCTCGCGCGCACGCGGACGATCAACCGGATCTCCGATTCGATGAAGGTCGACCTCTTCGCGTCCGTGGCGGCATCGGTCATGCCCGACACGTCGGTCATCTGGCAGGTCACGACGCGCGACCTGGGCGCGCATTCTGCATACCACACCCGTGCCCTGACCAACCACGCCAGACGTCCCGACCTGCTCAAGGGTATCGATTCACTGGTGGTCGGGGCGGCGCGATTTCTTCGCGAACAGGACCGCGCCCCGCGGCGGACGACCAGCGTTCGCGAGCGCTGACCCCGGGCTGGCTACCGCTCGCCGGTCCCCGGGCGTCGCAACTGCGGCCGCGTCCAGATCGCGATCGCGCCGCACCGTGAGTTCATGTCCTGGAACTCGATCGGCCGCTGGCCTTCCCGCACGTACACCTCCACCCCCGCCAGCTCCTCGGCACGATACAACCCTTCGATCTCCGCCGCGGTGTACTGGCTCCGCTGCCCGTCGATGTAGAACTGCGGGACGCACAATCCCATGCTGCGCGCGTCGTCGGTGCCGACGTAGTCCATCAGGATGGAGAAGCCGTCCCGGTAATTGAGTCGGACACCGGGGATCGCCTGCACCAGGTTGGAGAATCGCATGCCGCGGAAACGCTCGATCTCACGCGGTCCCACGAAGACTCCGCCGAGGTTTCGTTCCCGGTTCGTCTGGAATCTTGCCAGGTTGCGTGAGAAGACGAGCGTGGCGGTCACCTTGACCGCTTCCAGCGTCACCAGCCTGTCGCCGATGAAGACCTCGGTCTGCGCGGGTTGTTCGGCGGCCAGGTGTACGATCGACGTGGCCGGGAGGTAGCCCAGGGCGCGCACCTCGAGTGTGTGCGTGCCGCCGGGGAGGCTGTCGAGCGCGAAGTAGCCGCGATCGCTCGAGGTGCTCGCGAGATTGGTTCCGCGGACGAAAACACGCGCACCGGGGACGCCCCGCCCCTGTTCGTCGCGCACGATGCCGGTCAATCGCGCCTCGCCGCGCCAGACCCTTTCGGGCGTGAGCACACGCAGCGTCGTGTCCGCGGCCGCGGTGGTGTCCATCGGGGTCATGGTATCGACGGCCGCACTTCGCACACGGCGGGCGCCTCCGATCCAGAACGTGGCGTGCCGGACGCCGGTGCGTGGCACCTCGAGGCTCACGAAGCCGCTCGAGTCTGCGCCTGACGAGGCGGAGAGGGTGAGCTCGACTCCCCCAGGGACATCGCACATCGCGAACCAGCCGGGGCCCTGCGTCGTGGCATCGGCGGCCATGTTCCGCTGCCGGACGCTCCCCCTCTCGATGATCGTCTCTCCCCATTCCACGGTGACCGTGGCGCCGGCGCGCGGACTGCCGGTACCGCTGGTGTAGACGTGACCGATCAGGAGGCCCAGCGAGTCGGTGACCGAGTTCGCGCCACAGATGGTGCCGATGATCGTGCGCGGCGACGGCGTGGCGAGGTCGAGGGTCGCCCCGGCTTCGCGGAGGTCGACCGCCCGCGGTTCACCGACGAGGCCTAACGTGTCGAGCGCGTCGTGGAAGAATCCGGCGACATAACGGCCCGGTGCCAGATCGCTGACGGTATATCGTCCGGCCGTGTCGGTGACGGCGGACGCCATGCGGCCCACTACCGCGCCCGCGGCCCCTGTGATCTGAACGGTGGCGCCGACCAGGGGACGCCCGGCCATGCTGTCGAACACGACCCCGCTCAGCCCCGCGCGTCCAGCCGCCGGCGCGCCGGGTTGCTGGGCGCCGGCGACCGAGGAAAGGACCAGGAGAAGACCGAGGCTGCGATGCATCAGGGCGGAGTGGGGACTCCAACCTTGTACGAAGGGAACCGGTCGTCCAGACCGGCGCGGGCCAAGGTCGGGAACCGGGGCGCGGAAAGCATGGATCTCACGGCCGGAATCATGTCGCGGGAGGCGGCCTGTTCAACGACGTACCTCGAGTTCGAGTTCACTTCGTCCAGATCAGCACGACGCCACACGTGCCATTATTCGATTGATACTGCGAGGGCGCGCCGATTGCCCTGGGGTAGATCTCCATCGCCGCGACATGAGTGGGGGCCGCCATTTCGTTGACTTTGTCATCAATACCGCGCAACCGGCCCACAATCCGGACGTTGTCGAGATATACGGTCATCGTGCACCCACGCGCGCCGATAATCACGTCGTCCTTCGGAAACATCCCCCGCCTGATACTCACGGTCGGAAATCCTTCCGCCATCTGGGAGATCCAGTTTGGCTTCCGTCGCTCCAGGTCCTCGGGAGTGACGAAGTAGCCGTGGTTGATTCCCCGGTCCGCGTCACGCATGCGCCCGTAGAAGCCGTGAATGTCCAGTGAGCGGTAGGCACTGGCGCCCGTAACGACGACGCCCCTCAACTGGATGGGGATCGCGGTCAGGCGAACGTTGAGTGCGGTGTCCGGCATGCCGGCCAACCTGATCTCGGTTGGCTCGAACCCGATGCGTCGCACCAGGACCGTCATCGAGCCCGTCACGTGGACCGGCACTTGGAATCGACCGGAATCGTCCGAGACGAAGCGTCGTCCGTAGTTGATCTGCACGTTGGCGTACGACAGGGGCTGACCGTCCGTATCGAACACCCGTCCCCGGAGCACCCGATCGGAGGGATTCGCCTCCGGCGGAACGAAGTCCGCTGAATGCAAGGTGAAGTCCTTGTCGACCATTTTGCCGCGCGCGAGGACCACGGACGCCGTGTCGTCGCGGTAGCCCGGCGCCCGTAGGGAGAGCTTCAGCGTGGAGCCGGGCGTCCCGGCCAGCAGGAAGGTGCCTGACGAGTCCGATCGGACCGAGTAGCCCACGCCGGTGATCGTGACCGTCGCGCCCGCGATCGGAGCACCAGCGTCATCGATGACGCGTCCTTTCAGTTGACTCGTGCCCTGCGCCGGCCCCGCCAGCGGCACCAGCAACGCGAGCAACAAGCTTGATCGCACCGCCGAGTCACGAGTCACGAGTCACGAGTCACTTCGTCCAGATCACCACCACGCCACACTCACCAATCGACTTCGAATTCACAGCTGGAAATTCCGGGGGGGCGCCTGCAGCCCGCGGATAGACCTCGATGCCGGCCACCGTCTGGACGTTGATGATGGAGTTGATTTCCTCATCCATCGCCTTCAGACCTACGACGACGGGTTGTATCCGAATGCGGTCGAGGTAGACCGTTAACGGGCAGCCATTCCGATCTTCGATCCGGAACTTGCGCCTGGACATCGCCCCATCGGCGTGGGTCAATCCATCTGAGTCGCGCTGCCCGTCATCGATCGGCGCCAGCCGGATATTCGGGAAGTGCTCCACGGCGTCGGTCACGTTCTGCGGCCTTCGCAGGGCGAGATCTTCGGGGGTCATGAAGTACCCGACGCGCGCTCCATTCTGGACCTCGCTCATCCGCCGGTAGAACCCGCCAAGGTCGAGACGGACGAACGGAGACCGCACCGTGATCACCTGCGCCGCCAGCGTCGTCGCAACGGGTTTCATCTGGAGTCGAATGGCCGTATCGGGCATTTCCGCCAGCCTCAGTTCCGTTGGCTCGAAGCCGATCCGGCGCGCCAGTAGCGTCGCGGGGCCCGTTCCCGTGATCGGCGCCGTGACTCGACCTGAATCATCCGAGACGTATCGCCGGCCGCCGCTGATCTGGAGGTTCGCGTAGGCGATCGGCTCACCTTCCGTCGTCGTTACACGAACGCGCAGCACTCGGTCTGACGGATTTGCCTCGGGTATTGGCGTCGATTCCGAAACAAGGACGAAGTCCCGCTCGATGTGCCGTCCCCGCGCCAGGACGACGGTGGCGGTATCGTCGCGGAAGCCCGGCGCCCCGAGGGACAGGTTCAGCGTGCTGCCCGGCGTGCCCGCAAGGTGAAACCGCCCGAGACTGTCCGTGCGCACGGAGTACCTGATCCCCGCCAGCGTGATCGTGGCGCCGGCAACCGGGACGCCGGCGTCGGTGACGACGCGGCCGCGAAGCTCGCTCTGGGCGGCTGCCGATGATGCCATTCCGAAGGCCATCGTCAGGATTGGAATCAGTCTCGCGCTGGCTGGCGTCATACAGCTCTCCTCAACTGCGTGCCTTGTTGCCGACTGTGCCTGGTGCCAGGCAAGAGCAGGAAGCACGCAGCTTCGCTATGTCGTTACAGAGCGCCCCGCGAAAGCAGCCGCGCCCCGGCTACCCGGCGCATGAGGCCGGGTTCCCCAAACATCTGGAAGCGCGAGGCAGTATGGGAGACGGGAGATGGCTGGCAGCCGCTCGACCTTGACACGTCCTGCGGAGACCTGCAATTGCCAACAGTCCATACCGGTCGCCGTCCGATGCCTGCCGCCCGCCTTCGCAACTCCTTCGCGTATTGCGCGTTGCGCCATTCACGCGTTCCTGCCCCCGCATGCTGACCCAAGAGATCTCCAGCGCCATTGCCGACGTCTCCCTCGACGAGCCCTGGGCGCTGATTCAGCGGTTCACCACTCTTCGTCGCGAGCACCCCAACGACGTGCAGACAGCCTGCGACGAAATCGTCGCCCGGCTCCGCCGACTCGGCGTCCCGGTCGAGGTCCATGACCCGGAGGTGTATCTCAGTCTGCCGGGCCAGGCCTCCGTGACCGCCGCCAACGCCACGTTCCGGGCCAAGCCCATGGCGATGAGCGTGTCGTTCCCGGACGGCCGGACCGCGCCCCTCGCCTATGCGCCTGCTCGTTATGCACGGGGCGCTGACGAGTTGTTCTCGCGCAACCTGGTCGGCGGCGAGGACCTCGACCTGCGCGGGAAGTTCGTCGTCACCGAGGGCTTCGGCATGCCCGGAAAGGTCGCGCACTTCGAGGCGCGTGGGGCGCTCGGCATGATCGCCGTGAACCCGGGCAAGAATGCGCACTGGGGCATCTGCACTACGATCTGGGGCACACCCGACCTCCATGACCTTCCCCGCAAGCCGAGGATTGCGGTCGTCGCCGTCAACAACCCCGATGGCCTCCAGCTCATCGAGGCCGCGAAGCGCGGCGAGTCGGCCACGCTCACCACCGACCTCACCGAGGGGTGGTTTCAGTCGCCGATCCCGGTCGTGACCATCCCCGGCACCGAGGAATCCGAGCCGTTCGTCCTGCTCCACGGCCACTATGACTCGTGGGATTTCGGCATCGGCGACAACGCGGTCGGCGACGCCACCCTCCTCGAGGTGGCGCGGGTGCTCTGGAATCACCGCGAGCAGCTCAGGCGGACGGTCCGCATCGCCTGGTGGCCCGGGCACTCGACCGGTCGTTATGCGGGGAGCACCTGGTTCGCCGATCGGTTCGCGATCGACCTCTACGAGAACTGCATCGCCCAGATCAACTGCGATTCCCCCGGCTGCCGGTGGGCGACCGAGTATCGCCACATCAGCTGGATGGACGAAGCCGAGCCCTTCGCCCAGGACGTCATCCGGGACGTGACCGGCCAGGAGTCATGGGGCGAACGGCCCCACCAGGCCGGCGACTACTCGTTCAACAATATCGGGATCTCGAGCTTCTTCATGCTGCTCTCCACGATGCCTGACGAGGAGCGGGAGCGGCTGGGCTACTACGGCGTGGGGGGTTGCGGCGCCAACATCGAGTGGCACACCGAGGAGGACCTGATCCACATCGCCGATCGCGACATCCTGATGAAGGACATGAAGATCTATTTGGCCGCCGCCATGGGTGCCGCCAACGCGACGATCGCGCCGTTCGATTTTGCCAGGACACTGCGGGGATTCGAGGAGACACTGGCGAAGTATCAGGAAGCGGCCGGTACGCACTTCGACTTTGCCGATGCGCGGCTGGCGATCGACGAGCTCTCGGCCGCACTGCGCGATTTTTCGGAGTTCACGCGTGACGTTTCGGTGTCGCCGGCTGGGAGTGAGCCCGTCCGCCGCGCCAACGCCGCCATCCGCCGCCTGGCGCGTCTGCTCGTTCCCGTGAACTACACCCGCGGCCCGGAGTTCTTTCATGATCCGGCCGAGTCGATCCCGCCGCTGCCCGACCTCAGCGTAGCGCTGCAACTGCCGGAGACCGACCCGCGAGAGATGGGGTTTGTGAAGACTCACCTCACCCGTGGCCAGAATCGCCTGGTCGCCGCGCTGCGCGACGCCCGGCGTACCCTGCAGGCGGCGATGGCGTGAGCCTGCGATCTCGACTATCCGGCGTTATGCGCCGTCTGGCATTTGCGCCCCTCGGCAGTCTGCGCTCCTTGGCGTCTGCGCCCTTTGGCAGTATGCGCCGTCTGGCCGTTGCGCCCCTCGGCAGTCTGCGCTCCTTGGCCGTTGCGCCCGCTGGCAGTTTGCGCTCTTTGGCCGTGATCGCTCTACTCGCCTGCTCCAACGGACCCGAATCTGACCCTAACGCACTAAGACTCCCCCTCATCAACGACCCCATCCTCAACCCCGTCCTCGCGCCCGACATCGGGTCGGTGCTCATCAACAAGGTCATCTTCTCGGCACTCGTCAGGCCTGACGAGCAGCTCCGCCCCGTGCCCGACCTGGCGCAATCCTGGACCACATCCGCCGACGGTCTCGAGTACACCTTCGCGCTCAAGCCGGGTGTCAGGTGGCATGACGGCGAGCCATTCACGGCCGCGGACGTGAAGTTCACCTTTGATCAGGTCATCGACGTCAAGTCGGGTTCGCGACTGCGGTCCGACTTTGCGGCCGTCGCCGGCATCGACGTGATCGATTCGCTGACCGTGCGGTTCCGCCTGAAGGCACCCTTCGCACCCTTCCTCGCCCTGCTGGGCTACAACGCCGGGATCCTCCCCGCGCACAAATTCCGCGATCGGAAGCTGACCGACGCCTCGGACTTCAGTCGTTCGGCGCCCGTCGGCACCGGACCCTTTCGTGTCGTCCAGGCCGCAGCCGGCAGTGCCATCGTCCTCGAGCGGAATCCGCACTACCACGGCGTCGCCCCCGCGCTCGACCAGGTCATCTTCCGCATCGTGCCCGACGTGAACGCCCAGGTCGCGCAGCTCCTGGCCGGCGAGCTCGATATCGTGCCTATCGAGCCGGCCAATTTGCCCAGCGTGGAGCGCGCATCCGGCGTGACCGTGGTGCGCAATCCCATCGTGCAGCACGTGTACGTGGGCTTCAACCAGATGCGGCCGCATTTCAAGAGGCCACTCGTCAGGCAGGCGCTCGATCTGGCCGTCAACCGGAAGGCGATCATCGACGGCGTCCTCAAGGGCGCGGCGGACATGCCGCGGGGCACGATCCCCATGGTGCTCTCGGGCTTCTTCGATTCGACGCTCACCACGCCGGCCTATTCCCCCGACTCCGCGCGCGCCCTCCTGGTCCGTGCCGGTTGGCGAGCGGGCGACGATCAGATGCTGCGTGACGCGGCCGGGAAACCGTTCGCGTTCACCCTGCTCGTCGACAAGGGGAACCCCACGCGCGAACAGGCCGCGCTCGCGGTGCAGCAGGACCTGCGCCGCGTGGGTATCGATGCGTCCATCGAAACCCTGGAATTCGCGACCCTCGTCCGCGATCGCGTCCTCCCCGGCAACTACGACGCCGTGCTGATCTGGTGGACGACGCCGCCCGACCCGGACCAGTACGCGTTCTACGCCACGGGGCAGGACAACAACCACGTGCGCTATTCCAACGCCCTCGTGGACAGCCTCCTCGCGGCCGGCCGCGCCACGCTCGACACCACGGTACGCCGCGATCTCTACCAGCGGTACCAGCGCGCGCAGCTGACCGACCCCCCGGTACTCGTCCTGTTCTATCCGCGCGAGCTGCTCGCCGTGAGCAAGCGGGTGAGCGGACTGCCGCGGCTCGGCCTGCGTGACGCGCTGCGCCACGCCGAGCGGATCTCGGTTCAGCGTTAGGCGCCTGCCGTGGCCAGCTTCCTGCTGCGGCGCGCACTGCATGCCCTGACCGTGGTGTTCGTCGTCTGCACCGTGACGTTCATACTCGTGCACCTGGCCCCCGGCGGGCCGGCGGTGCTGGCCGATCCCAAGCTGTCCCTCGAAGAGCAGGCGGCGATCGAGGAACGGTTGGGCCTCAACCAGCCGCTCCCCGCGCAGTACGGGATCTGGATGGCACGCGTCGCCCGGGGGGACCTGGGGCAGAGCTTCCTGTACGACGTACCGAATCGGCGCGCGATCGCGGAGCGGTTGCCGAACACCGTGCTGCTCGCGGGAACGGCCCTGCTGCTCGCCGTGGCGCTGGCCGTTCCCCTCGGCCTCTGGTCCGCGGTGTGGCGTGGGGGGATGCTCGATCGCGTGGTAAGTGGCTTCGCGTTCGTTGCGATGGCGGTGCCGACGTTCTGGCTCGCCATTGGCGCGATCTTCGTCTTTGCGATCGCCTTTCCGGTGTTTCCCGCCGGCGGGGCGTCGACCGCCGGCGCGGATGGTGGCCTCGCGGACCGCCTCCGTCATCTCGTCATGCCGGCCGTGGTCCTGGCCGCCGTCACCACCGCCGAGTTGCTGCGCTACATGCGATCGTCGGCCCAGACCGCGTTGCAGCAGCCGTTCGTGCGGGTGGCAAGGGCGAAG
>DAIUET010000011.1:0-4665 GCA_036845045.1 Gemmatimonadaceae bacterium
GCGGTCGTACCACCGCTCATGATCGCCAGCATGTTCGACGCATATTTCGAGTCCCGGTACGTCTTTCACCTCTATCCGTTACTGGTGATTCTGTTTGCGTGGGGATTGGTGCGGCTGGGCGATCGCCTCGCCACGCTCACCCGGCGTCAGGGCAATGCCGCGCTGGCGACGCGCGGTGCGGTCCTGGCACTCGGCTTCCTCGCCAGCGGAGACGTCGGTTCAGGCTCCTGGGCTCCGCTGACCCGCGACTATGCCAGTCATCGCGACCCCATACGAAGCATCATAAGTTGGCGGGCATACGCATCCTTTCATCAGGATCAACAGGGTCCGAGCCGCCTCGTGCGGGACAGTGCGGGACCTGCCGACGTCGTGGCGGCCATTGGCGTCCCCCACCAGCTGGCGGTATACCGGTTCTACATGGGTCGGCTTGACGTGGCACTCAGTCGCCCGGAGAACCGCGGTTACCAGCGGATGCGGAACGGGCAGATCATCGATTGGGTAACGGGCAGTGAGTTGGTGTTCGACGCGAAAGAACTCGTCCGGACTTCCCCTACCGCGACCACATGGCTGCTTGGCGACGAAGTGATCCTCGGCGACGTGGCCGACTACTTTGCGGCCCACGTCAGGCGTGACGCGCAGCCGATCGTGCGGGACCGGACGTTGACGGGACGCGATGGCGTGACCTTCCTCCTGAGGCAGCCATGACCGGGGACGCCCTCCCCTTCGTTTCAGTCGTGGTGCCGGTTTACAACGAGGAGCAGTGGATCGAGGAGTGTCTCCGCTCGCTGCTCGCCCAGGACTATCCGCCAGACCGATACGAGATCCTGGTCATCGACAACAACTCGACCGACCAGTCGGCCCGGCTGGCGGCGCGCTTTGACCGCGTGCGGCTCCTCCACGAGCCGCAGCAGGGGGACTTTGCCGCCCGCAATCGTGGGATCCTGGAAAGCCGCGGTGAGATACTCGCCTTCACCGATTCGGACACGGCGCCGCGACCGGAGTGGTTGCGCTCCATCGTCAGGCACATGAAGGAAACCGGCGCCAGCCTCCTGGTCGGACGACTCGAGTACAGTGGGCGCTCACGCACGCTCCAGTTGCTCGAGTTCTACGAGGCGGAGAAGGGCGAGTACATTTTCGGCGCGGGGATTCCACGCATCTACTTCGGCTACACGTGCAACATGGCCGTTCACCGATCCGTCTTCGACCGCCTGGGGCCGTTCGCGCCGGTATTCCGCAACGCGGACGTGGTGCTGGTACGTCGGGTGGTCGACGAGATGACGCCGCGCGCCCTGGCCTTCTGCGACGCGATGCGCGTCCGCCGCCTGGAAGTCGCCAGCCTCCGCCAGTACCTGGGCAAGCAGGTGACGTACGGTACGGATTTTCCCCGTTATGCAGACCTTGCCGGAGCCAGCACCCTCGACTCGCAACAACGCCTGGCCGTATTCCGGCGAACGGTGCGACGGAACCGACTCGGCCCGATCGAGTCCGCGTGGCTGCTCGCGATTCTCGCGATCGGGGCGATCTTCTACGATGGCGCGAGACGGCGCGCGACCCGCCGCCAACTGGCTTCCGCTGTCCCGGACCGCGCCTGAACGGCGCCGTCGATGATCGCCCGGTTCCGTCCGATCCTCCTGCTCCTGAGCGGGAACTTCATTGGAGCGGCTGTGGGGGGGGCGTTCTTCCTCGTCGCGTCGCAGCGCTTCTCGCTCGAACAAATGGGCCGCTATGCCGTAGCCATCAGCTTCCAGTGGGTGGCGTTCGGGTTGATCGGCACCGGCCTCGCGATCTCCACACTGCGTATCGCCCGGGACCGCCTTGCCCTCGACGACCGCGCCGGCGCGGCCGGCGTCGTCGCCAGTGCGGCAATCGCGGCCTCCCTGCTCACGGTGGTCGCGGCGATCATCAGCTATGGCGTTCTGGTACTCTTTCGCGCCGCGCTGGGAATTGACCCGCTGCTCGGTGTCCTGGCGGTACTCTGGGCGGGTGCCCGCGCCCTGCTCGACTGCATCCGTTCCGGATTACTGGCTCAGCAGGACTTCCGTCGGACAGCGCTACTGACCGGTGCGTCGGCGGCGACCGGGCTTGTCGCGCTGTCTATCGTTGTCAGCAGCGAAGAACTCACGGTCATTCGATTGCTCAGCGCCCACACCGCCGGCCTTTTTTTTGGCGCTCTCGCGTCCATCCCGCTGCTGGCGCCCCTGGGGCGCGGCCGCATGCGTCGCGACAGTACGCGCGCCGTGCTTGAATACGCTCGATGGCCTTCGTTGTCGGAGGGGACTCGTCTGCTGCAGGCGAACCTGGGCGCACCGCTCCTCGTCGGGCTCGCAGGAACCGCCCAGGCCGGGTTGTTCGGACTGGGCCGGTATCCGGCCTATCTGTTCGATGTCGTCATCGTCAGCCTCTACCAGTTCTGGCTTGCCCGAGCGGTCGGCGTTTCCGACCGCGCTTCGATGCGCGGTTATGTGGGGCGGCAGCTCCGGTGGGCGGCAGGGTTGGGACTCGCGATGATCGCGGGCGCCGCCCTGACGTTGCCGGTCATCCCGATCCTCGGTCCTGATTTTGCGCGCGCACGTCCGCTGTTCATCCTGAGCGCCATCGATTTCGCGATCGTACTCATGATCCGTCCGATCGAGACTGCGTTCCATGGCCTGAGCCGTCCGCGGCTCGAGCTGATGCAGCAAGGCATCGGGGTGCCGGTTCTGCTCATCGCCGCGCTGGCGCTTGTGCCTCGATGGGGCGCGATCGGAATGGCCGGTTCGCACCTGGTGGCGAGCCTGACCACGCTGGCGTTCGGTGCCTTGTTGCTGCGCAATGCATTGGCCGCCGGGCACCGGGCATGACGTCACGCGACAGTGCGGTCGATGTGTTCGCGAGCCGGCCGCGGTTGCTCCGGGCAACGCTGCTCATGATGTTTGCCGCCGCGACCGCCATTCGACTCATGCAGCTCGATGCGCCCGGCGTGCTGGTCGATCGCGACTACACCTCCGCGATGTTCGCCAGGGCCTGGTTCTTCGAGCACCGTGCCGATGTGCCCGACTGGCGGCGTGAGATGGCCACGAAGCTCGTTGCGAAGCAGCCTGTCCTCGAGCCACCGATAACCGAATGGCTCGCCTCCCTCCTCTATCGCGCGGTGGGGAGCGACGACATCCGACTTGGTCGTCTGCTCACGGTGTTCTTCTGGCTGGTGGGTGGTGTTCTCCTGTTCCTGCTGGCACGACGGCTGGTCGGCATCGACGCTGCGGTGCTGGCACTGGCGTATTACCTCTTCCTCCCCCTTTCCGTCCTGCTCAGCCGGAGCTTTCAGGCTGACGCGCTGATGATGCTGCTGTTCATTGCGAGCCTTCTCGCGATTGTCCGGCACCATCAGGCACCGGACCGGTCAACGCTCGCGATCGCGGCCGTGGTGTCCGCCCTCACGCTGGTCTACCGCCCACTCGTTATGCCGGCGCTGGTGTTGGTGTACCTGCTGCCGGCGATCCGGGCCAGCGGGTGGCGTCGTGGCCTCCTGGATCGCGCCACGATTGCGTACGTGGCGATCGCCACGATTCCCGCCTTCGCGTACTACGGTTACGGGGCGTTCATCGCACGGTACTTCCAGTGGAAGCTGACGAGCAGCTTCATGTTCTCGCTGTATGGGCATCCCGAGTTCTGGCGGGAATGGTTCCTGCTTGCGACCTCGGAGCTGGGTCTGACCGCGCTGATTTTGGCACTCACCGGGCTGGCCTTCCTGCCTCGCGGACTCGCGCGAACGGTGATCGTCGCGCTCGGGCTTGGATACCTGTGCTTCGGGCTGGCATTCACGTACCACATCCACACCCACGGGTACTATCAGGCGCAGTTGATTCCCGCCGTCGCGATCGCCGCCGCGCCGCTGACCCTGCTGCTCATCCTGCGTTCGTTGCAGGCACCCGAGCGCTGGGTGCGGCTGGCGCCCATAGTGGCGGGATGCCTGGTCGCCGGCAGCTGGTGGATCAAAACCCGGCAGGAGCTGAACCGCAGCCAGTTCGAGAGCCCCGCGGTCGCGACGACAATCGGCCAGCTCGTGAAGCACAGCGACCGGGTCGTGTTCCTCTCACCGTTCTACGGACTGCCGTTGCAGTACCTGGGCGAGTTTACCGGTGCATACTGGCCACGACCGATGTCGTACTGGCTCTACCGCCCCAGAGGCGAACGCGAACGCAGCATTCGTGAGAGGCTGGCTGCGATCGGCTTTGAGCCGGAGTACTTCGTCATTACGCATTTCCGCGAATACGCGAATAATCACGAGGACCTCCGGTTGTATCTCGAGAGCAGATGCAGTCCCCTCGCACTCGAGGATCAATACCGCATCTACCACCGGTGCCTGACGCCAGCGGTTTCGGACTCCGGTCGCAGCGCCGCGCCCGCCGCGGGAACGGTGCCCCCATGACACCGCCCGTCGCGTCCGCCCGCACCACAAGTGAGGCCTTCGGCTGGCGCGCGGCACAACTGGGCGGGACGCAGCTGATCTCGCTGCTACGGCTGCTGGTACTGGCGAGGATCGTAGCGCCCGACGCCTTTGGTCTGGTGGCCGTTGCGACAGTCACGATCGGGCTGCTGATGGGGCTGAGCAATCTCGGCGTCGTTCAGGCCCTGGTTCAGCGCGAATCCCCCCGGCACGAGGAGTACGATGCCGCATGGACACTC
>DAIUET010000011.1:4675-19505 GCA_036845045.1 Gemmatimonadaceae bacterium
CCCTCGGCGTCCTGCGCGCGGCGGTCGTCACTGCGGTCCTCATGCTGATCGGACCACTGGTAGCGGGCCTGTACGGTGAGCCTGCCGCGGGACCGATCGTCCGGGCCATGGCCCTGCGGCCGCTGATCGACGCGGCCGGCAGCATCGGCGTGGCAAGGTTGACGCGCACGCTCGCGTTTCGCCGGCTCGCCTTCATGGCGCTGCCGGCATCGGTAATCGACGCGGTCACGGCCATCGCACTGGCGCCCGCCTTCGGCGTGTGGGCGCTGGTGATCGGCACGCTGGCCGGCGCCCTGGTTCAGACGGCACTGTCGTACGTGCTGGCGCCACACCGCCCGCGCTTCCGCCTGGACGCCGGGACGACCACGCCACTCGTCCGGTACGGACAGTGGATCATGCTGACCGGCATCGTCGGGTTGGTGGCAACCTCGATCACGCAGATGGCGCTGTCCCGCACGCTCGGCGTCGCGGCGTTAGGCGTGTACGTGGTCGCAAGCCGCCTCGCGTTCCTGCCGAGCGTGACCGCCGGCGCGGTAGTGGGCGCGGTGGCATTCCCGCTCTATGCGGCCCACCGCGATGACGATCACCGGCGCGCCGCCACGTTCGGCGCGCTCTTCACCGGCCAGGCGATGGTGTTGTACCCGGTGAGCGCCATCATCATCGCGCTGGCGCCGGCGTTCGAAGCCGCGATGGGCGGGCGCTGGGCGGGCACGGCCCCGACCACGCAGATCCTGGCGGCGGCCTGCATCATCGGCGTGTTCGGCGAGACGGTCACGCCGCTGCTGCTTGGCCGGGGACGCGCCGATCGCGCGTTCCAGCTCGAGCTCGTTCAATCGGCGGTGCGACTGATCCTGCTCTGGCCATTGATGCGGCTGTTCGGCATCCCAGGCGCCGCGCTGGCGTGGCTGGGCGGCAACGCCGCCGCGCAGGTCGTGTCAGTTACCTTCGCCCGCGATGACGTGCGCGCCAGCATCGGCCCGGCACGGAAAAGGTTGGTGGCCGCGGCGCTCGCATCGGTCCTCGCCGCGGCGGTTGCCGCGAGCCTTGGGGCCATCCTCACGGGATTCACGGCCCTCGTCGTCGGCGGGGGCGCTGCCGTGCTGATCGCGGCCGGGACGTTGTGGCTTCTCGATCGGCTGCAGGATCTGCGGCTCCCCGAGCTTCTGCCCTGGCACGCCAACTGGGGTCCCCGCGCGACGCCACCGACTCAGGCTACGCTCGATGCCTGACGTTTCGATGTCGGGATGGCTGCGCCGCATGTCTGAATGCCTCTATGTGGATCGCGGGCCACCGGAGGCGACGACGTTCATTGCGGGCATGGGACGCAGCGGCACCACGTGGGTAGGAGCGATCGTGAATCACGACTTCAGCTACCGCATCCTGTTCGAGCCGTTCAGGCCGGAGTACGTACCGGCGGCGGCGGTGTTCGGCCCGTTTGCCTATGTGCGACCCAATGATCGCGACCCCGCTCGGGTAGCCGCCGCGACGAGCATACTTTCCGGACGAACACCCCGCGGCACCATCGATCGGGACCACCGCGGGCGGATCTTCCGGCGCCGGATTGTGAAGGAGGTGCGCTGTAACCTCATGCTGGCCTGGCTGAAGAAGGTGCGGCCCGCGATGCCGCTCGTACTGGTCGTGCGCAACCCGTTCACGGTCGCGGCGTCGTGGCTTCGGCTTGGCTGGGGGATGGTCGCTGGAGGAGAGCGATCGGAGCTCGACGTGATTCTCGATCAGCGTGAGCTGCTCGACGATTTCCCGCTGGTTCGAGCGGCGTTGGCGGACGTCGATCGTTCCGACGCCTTCGAGCGCGTCGTGTTTCAGTGGTGCATCCTTCACCTGGTCCCGTTCCGACAGTTGGAAACGGGACAGGCTCACCTGGTTTTTTACGAGGAACTCATTCGCGACCCGACCGGAACCGTTCGGCGGCTCAGCGACTACCTCGGAGCTGACATCGCGGGCCCAACCTTCGATCGTGCACTCGCCGCCAACACGGCCACAGATTTCCTCGGCCGTGGCAGCGGCGCTGATCGACAGGGGCTGCTGGACGAATGGCGGACCGTGCTGTCGCGTCGCCAGGTCGAGCGCGGACGTGAGATCCTCCGCGCGTTCGGACTCGACCAGTTGTACGACGAAGCCGGATCACCCTCGCCGGATTTTCGCCCCGGATTCGCAGACCTGCACCGATGAACGCTTCCAGACCGGAAGGAACAACCGGCCAGCCGTGGCAGCTCCAGGTGTTCGACGTCAGCCTGAAGAAGCGGCAGAAGCTCGCCATGCTGCTCGAGCTTCTCGGGCCGCTCGAGGGACAGCAGTGTCTCCTCGTCACGAATGGCGATAACCCGGGTTCGCTGAATTACCACCTGCGACGCGCCGGCGGCGAATGGCGCTGGTGCGAGCTCGAGGAAAAAGGGATTCCCGCGATGGAGCGCTTTCTGGCCGACGAGGTCCGCGTCGGGACGCCCGATGCCCTGCCGTTCCCCGCCGAGTCGTTCTCCCGGGTCGTGGTCGTGGACGTGCATGAGCACCTCGACCGCAGCGAGGCGCTGGACCGCGAGATTGCCCGCGTGCTGAGGCCCGGCGGCCTGGCCGTGGTGACGACGCCTAACGGCAACGAAGGACTCCCCGTGGCCCGCCTGAAACGCTGGCTCGGCATGGATCCCGCGACGTATGGCCACACCGTGCAGGGATTCCGGGCGGAAGCACTGGAGGCGAAGCTGCGCGCGGCGGGGCTGGTGCCCGAACGGCGTGGCGCGTACTCGCGTTTCTTCACCGAGTTCGTCGAGCTGGCCGTGAACTTCGGCTACGTGAAGGTGCTGGGACGGTTGCGGGGTAAGCGCCGTCCCGAAGCCGGCGAGATCGCGCCGCGCAACGCGGAGCAGTTAGGCACCGTCGGCGGCGCGTTCCGGTTCTATCGCGCGGCGTTTCCGCTGATCCGCGCCTTCTCCTCGCTCGACGCGCTGGTTCCGGGGAAAGGGGGATACGCCGTCGGCGTCACCGCGCGGCGGCCTCTGTGAGTTCCGGCGAGCGAGGACGGACCCGTTGAAGGCATTCGTGACCGGGGCAGCCGGTTTCCTGGGAGCCCATCTTGCGCGCCGCCTTGCGGCAGACGGCCATGAAGTGCTTGCGCTCGACATCCGCCCTCGCCCGCCGGCGCTGGACATCCCCGGCATCACCTACCTGCACGAAGACCTGCGGTCCAGCGAGCGCTGGCGCGCCGCGCTGGACGGCGTTGACACCGTGTTTCATCTCGCGAGCGTGCACCTCCAGGTGACCGCCCCTGAGGACGAGTACCGGGCAATCAACGTAGGCGCGGCGGTGTCTCTGGCTGACGCATGCCGCACGGCCGGCGTCAGGCGCCTTGTGCATACCAGCACCGTTGGTATCTACGGGCACGTGCGGAACCCTCCGGCCGATGAGGATGCGCCGCGTAACCCCACGAACCCTTACGAGCGCACGAAGCTCGAAGGAGAGCAGCGGCTGGTGCGCGCGACCGAAGGCTCGGATCTTGACCTGCGCATCCTGCGACCGGCGTGGATCTATGGCCCGGGATGTCCTCGGACCGCCAGGCTGCTGCGTACCATCAGGAAGGGCCGTTTCTTCTTCATCGGCAAAGGGGCAAATCTGCGACACCCGGTGTACGTCGAAGATGTCGTCGACTCGCTGCTACTGGCCGCCCACGGGTCGCCCGGGATGCGTCGTGATCACATCATCGCCGGTCCCGCGCCCATGCCGCTTCGGGAACTCGTGAACACCTTTGCTCGTGCCGTCAGTGCTCCCCCACCCCGATTGCGGATGCCGCGTCTGATGGCGCTCGTCCTCGGGAGCGTGGCCGAAACGGCTGGCCGCGTCCTCCGCCGGAATCCTCCCTTCTCACGGCGCACACTCGCTTTTTTCGAGAATGACAACGCGTTCGACATTACGGCGGCGCGCAGGGACATCGGGTTCGCGCCCAGAGTCGACCTGCCCGAAGGTCTCCGCCGCACGCTCTCGGACCCCACGTGGCCGCTCGACCTGTGAGCTTCAGTCCGCGGGATCAGTGGTATGACCTCGGTGCGGCCCTGAGGAATCGCTGATGTGCGGGATCTGCGGTTCACTGGGTGGTGATTTTGCGAAGGAAACGGAGAACGTGCGCGCGATGAGCAACGCCATTGCCCACCGCGGTCCCGATGATCACGGAATCGTCGTGGACGGACCGTCGGTCCTGGGTAATCGCCGTCTCGCTATTCTCGACCTCTCTTCGACGGGGCACCAGCCGCTCGGCGACTCGGCGCGCGGGGCGTGGATCACCTATAACGGCGAGATCTACAACCACGCCGAATTGCGGCGCGAACTGGAGGCCACTGGCCATCGGTTCCGGGGAACATCGGATACGGAGGTGGTCCTCGCCCTCTACTTGCGCGATGGTCCGGCGCTGCTTCCGCGGTTGCGCGGGATGTTTGCGTTCGCGATCTGGGACCAGCGCCGGCAGCGTCTTTTCGCCGCCCGGGATCACTTCGGCCAGAAGCCGTTCTACTACGCACAACCGGCCGGGCGACTCCTGTTTGCTTCGGAGATCAAGGCGCTTCTCGCGCATCCGGATGTCACGGCGCAGGTCGAGCCAGCGGCCATCGACTATTACCTCTCCCTCCGCATGATCCCGCCGCCGCTGACGATGTTCCGCGGCATCAGCAAGTTGCCGGCGGGGCACTGCCTCGAGTGGAGCCAGGCGGAAGGCTTGCGCATCCGGAGCTACTGGAGTCCTGACGTGCAGCAGGGGCCGCCGCGCTCCGATGGTGAGTGGATCGAAATGTTACGCGCCGCGCTGATCGATTCCGTCGAAGCGCATCGCACAAGCGATGTGCCCATCGGCGCATTTCTGTCCGGTGGCCTGGATTCGAGCGTGGTGGTCGCGCTGCTGAGTCGTCATGGACAGTTGCAGCTTCCATCGTTCTGCATCGGATCGGATTCGCCGGCGTTCGACGAGCGCCCGCTGGCGCGGCTGATGGCGACCCACTGCGGCACGACACATCACGAGCGTGCAGTCTCCGCGAAGCTGCTCACCAGCCTGCCGCGGCTCGTTCATACCCTCGACGAACCATCGGACCCGATCGCGGCTTGCTTCGAAGCGGCGGCGCAACTCGCCTCGGAGCACGTAAGGGTCGTCCTCGGCGGCGACGGCGGCGATGAAATGTTCGGGGGCTTTGATCGTTACGCCGCCTTCGAGGCGGCCTCCTGGTACGCGACGCTCCCGCGCTGGCTCCGCCAAGGCGTCATTCGGCCGGTGATCCGCGGGCGGGACGAGTCCTTTGGCTACAAGACGCTGTCACAACGCGCCCGCTGGCTGGATGAGGTGTCGTCCGAACGTGGCGGTCGCCTGTACGCGCGCATGACCAGTCACTTCCGCTTCAATCCCGAGCGGAAGACAGCGCTCTATGGTCCGGGTCTTCGCGACCAGCTGGCCGGTGTCGACGCGCTCTCGGCAGTCGCCGTTCCCTTCGAACAGGCCAGGGCGTCAACGCCACTCGATCGGATGTTGTACGCCGACCTTGTGACGCGGCTTCCCGAGCACACCCTCATGCTGGCCGACCGTCTGGCGATGGCCAGGGGACTCGAGGTGCGTTCCCCGCTGCTGGATGTACCGCTCGCCGAGGTCAGTCTGAAGATGCCCGCGCGGCTTCGCGTGCACCGCGGGCGCACGAAGGTCGCCCTCCGTCGTGCCGCCGAGGGATGGATCCCCGAGCCGTTGCTCCGACGCGGGAAGCAGGGATTCATGTTCCCCGTTGCTGAATGGCTGGACGGGTCCACGCTCCCTGCCATAGCGTCTTACCTGAAGAACGGTCCGTTGACGCGCGATGGATGGATCGAGCCTGACGCGGTAACACGGCTTGCCGCGGAGCACGCGGCGCGACGCGCCGATCACCACGTTCGACTCTGGCAGCTGCTGAGTCTCGATTCCTGGCACCGCCGCTACCTGGGAGGAGAGAGCCACGAAGAACAGACGGAACGCCTCGCGCACGGCATCGCACCGCTGGCCGAGGCTGCCGTCCCCACTCCAGGGAGGACCGCATGAGCGCCGGCCACGAGCCTGACGTTGACGCGATCCGGCGCTACTGGGACGCGCATACGCTGGGCCTGCAGTACGTCAAGGACCGCTCGCTCGAGCCGGGAACTGCGGAATTCTTTGCCCACATCCGTCCATGGATGAACCCATTCAAGTTCCCGTGGATCATGGAGCGGATCGAGCGGGAGGCGGCCCTGCTTCGGGGGAAGCACCTGCTCGAGATCGGGTGTGGGATGGGCTACGACAGCCTCGAGTTCCTGAAGCGCGGGGTCCGCGTCACGGCGACCGACCTGACGCCTAACGCGGTCCGGCTGACCGCCCGCCACTTCGAGCTCGAAGGGGTGCGTGCGGAATCGGTGCACACGGAGAACGCCCTCCACCTCTCCTTCCCCGACGAGACCTTCGATGCGGTGTGGTCCAACGGCGTCCTCCACGCCTCCGGCGATACACGCCGCGCCGTGGCCGAGGCGCGACGTGTGCTGCGCACCGGCGGGCGCGCCATCATCTCGCACTTCTACCGGAAGCCTTCGTGGATGTATGCGATCTCCCGACTGGGCCGCGAGCCCATCGAGCATGGCGAGGAAGATCCGCCGGTCAACGAGTTCTATCGCGACGAGGAGATCCTGTCCTTCTTCGAGGGCTTCAGGGTGATCGAGGCGGTGCGGGAGCATCACCGCGCTATTCCGGTCGCGAAGTCCGGGATCAAGGCGGCGCTCTACCGGTACGGCTTTGCCCCGCTGTACAACCTGCTGCCCGAGCGGGTCGCGCTCCGCTATGCCTACAAGCTCTCGGTGACGGCGACCAAGGTATGATCACTCGCCCGTCATGACACGCGATCGGCGGATCGTGATCGCCACGGAGACGTTCGAGCCCGAGATAGGGGGCGGCGAGACACAGGCGCGCACGCTCGCCGACGCACTCATCGAGCGGGGCTACACCGTCACGATCGTCACCCGTCGTTCCCGCCCGAACCTCCCCGTCGTGGAACAGCAAGGCGGCCTGACGATTATGCGAGTGCCGCCGGTCGGCCCCGGGCGCTGGAAGAAATGGGGACTTCTGGTGACGTCCTTTCCCGCGCTCCTGACCGCCGCCCGCCACGCGGAGGCGGTGATGGTCTCCGGCTTCAGGATACTCGGCGCGGCCGCGGTGTTGGCGACGCGCCTGCGGCGAACTCCCCTGTTCCTCAAGGCAGACAATCGGGGCGAGCTGTCAGGGGACTATTTCCGTGCCGGACTCGCGAAATTCCATCTCACGCCTCGCTCGCTCCCGGTACGGATCTTTCTCGGACTTCGTAACGTCGTACTGCGACGAGCCGAAGGGTTCGTGGCGCTCTCGGAGGAGATGGCGGCCGAGTATGAACGGAGCGGAGTTCCCGCCGGCCGACTGCATCAGATCCCGAACGGTGTTGACGTCGAGCGCTTCCAGCCCGCGTCCAGGCTCGAAAAGGCCGTCGTGCGCCGCAGTCTCGGCGTCCCGGACGGAAAGGTGGTGCTGTTCACGGGCCGCCTGGTGAGCCACAAGGGGCTGCCGGAGCTGTTGCGGGCATGGGAGACGCTCCATCAGGAAGGCATGAGCGCGACCCTGTACCTCGTCGGTGAAGGCGGCGCGGACATGCACGCCTGTGAAACGGAACTCCGCGAGTTCGTTCGCGAACGCCGGCTCGAGGCAAGCGTCCGCTTCACTGGACCAGTCACCAACGTGGTAGACTACCTGCATGCGGCCGACGCCTTTGTGTTTCCCTCCAGGGACGATGGCCTGCCGCTGTCGCTCGTGGAGGCGATGTCCTGCGCACTGCCGGTCGTCTCGACGCTCGTGGGTGGTATGCGCGATTTCCTCGTTGACGGCCGCAACGGATACGTCGTACCGATGGGAGACGAGGAGGCACTGGTGGGTGCACTTCGACGCGTGATCGCGGGTGGACCGGAGGTCGAGTCGGTTGGGCGTGCCGGACGCGACACGGTTGTCGCCCGGTTTTCGCACCAGAGCGTTACCGACCAGTGGGTGCAGCTCTTCGACTCGACACGCAGCAGCACCGGGGTGGTTCAATGAGCTCCGCCGATCGTAGTTCCGACATAACGGTCGTGATCCCGACACTCGGCCGGTCGATCCTCCAGCGCGCACTCGACTCGATCGCGTCGGGGACTCTGCGCCCCGCGGAGGTCATCGTTGTGGACCAGGGACAATCCGGCGAGGTGGAGGAGATGCTTCGGAGCCTGCAGGCGCGGGGCATTCCGACGCGCTGGATTCCGTCCACGGAGCGAGGGCGGGCGCGCGGAGTCAACCGCGGAATCCAGGCGGCCACCACGCGCTTCGTCGCCATCACCGACGACGACTGTCTCGTGCACCCGGACTGGCTGGAACTCGTGAGGTCGCGTCTGGCCGATAATCCCGACTGCATCGTGACGGGACGAGTGGACTCCGGCGACGAGACCGTACTCGTCGGTGTGCACCACGAGGACAGCTGGGAGCAGCGGCGGCCGAGCGTGCGATTTGACCGCCTGAGCGGCGGCAACATGGCCCTGGCAAAGACGACCGCCGAACGGATCGGCGGGCTTGACGAAGATCCGCTCGTCATCACCGCCGAAGACGCCGAGTTTGCGTATCGCGCCCTTCGTGCGGGCGTACGCATTCGATACACGCCGACAATCGGCGTTACGCACCTGGGCTGGCGGGATGAGCAGCAGCGCGATGAGCAGTACGCATCGTACGCGCGCAGCCACGGCGCCTTCTACGGCAAGTACCTGAGGCGCGGCGACACCTTTATCGCGGTGCGGGCCACTTTGCACTGGTTGCGCGCGTTCAGGCGCTGGACCATCAGCACGTTGCGGCGCGACGGCGAACGGGCTCGTTATGCGCGCCAGTATGTTTTCGGGTTGTTCGCCGGGATCCGCGAGGGATTCCGCAAGTCGCGCCCGAAGCCCGGTTGACGATGGCGACGCCGTCGCGGCCGACCGTGGCCGTCGTCATGCTCACCTTCAACCAGCGGGCAACGACGCTGCGTGCCCTGGCCAGCATCGAGTCGAGCCGGCTGGCCCGCGTCGAGATCCTGCTCTGGGACAATGGCTCCACCGATGGAACCGCCGAGTCGGTGCGGAAGGAGTTCCCCACCGTGCACGTCCACCACAGCGCGGTGAATCTCGGCGTGGCCGGTGGTCGCAACGCCGGGGCGGCAATGGCCATCGAGCAGTTCCACCCGGATTTCCTCTGCTTCCTGGACAACGACCTTGTTCTCACGCACGGGTTCATTGACGCGCTTCTGCAGGTCCTACTGAACGAACCACGCGCAGGCCAGGTCCAGTCCAAGCTGCGTTATCTCGACCGGCCGGATGTCCTCAACGACGGCGGCGGATGCGACATCACGTTCTGGCTTGGACGCACGCGACCCGTGGGCGTCGGCGAAGTGGATCGTGGCCAGCATGACCAGGTGAAGGAGTGCGTGGCGTGTGGCGGCGCGATGATGGTTCGGGCACCGCTCTTTCGCGAACTCGGCGGCTTCGATATGGCGTTCAATCCCTTCGGGCCGGAAGACCTGGACTTCTCGCTGCGACTCCAGCGCGCGGGACACCGCGCGCTGTACGTCCCGGACGCGATGGCGTATCACGCCGAAAGCCATTCCTTCGCACCGCAGGGCTACACGGAATCCTATGCGCGAGTCAAGGCACAGCACTGGATCCGTTTCCTGCGACGGCACGCGTCATTCGCGCAGCAGCTCGCGTTCTTCACCGTGGGAATCCCGCTGGCGGTGGTCCGCATGCTGATCCGCGAGGGGCGGAGGAAGAACCTGCGTGCTATCTCGGGCTCGGCGCGGGGACTGTTGTCTAGCCTCCGCCGGGAGCGTTGAACCAGACCAGCCAGTTCGTGCTCCCCACCGTCAACCAGCCTGGCGGCGTGGTTCGACCCTCGGGCGAAACGGCCACCACGGCGCGCACGCCTGCCGCGGCAAAGGAATCCAGGACGGCACGCTGTTGTTCCGGTGACCCGTCCCAGAAATCGTCAACGTCCTCGGGATTCACGTCGGCCACAATTCGCAGCCGCGCCAGTCGCGCCCAGGTCGCGGCGATCGCCTCACCAATCACGCCGATGGAGTCACCGCGCTGGAATCCATGGGCCTGCAGCGCCGAGGCCACCACCGACGGGCGGGCATCTGGCCGGGCGGTGCGGCTCACCGGCCCGGCGCGCGCCACCGGCGCGATTCGCGCGAGCGCATTGAAGCCGTCGAGATGAAAGGCAACGACGTTCAACCCCAGCGCGATGGAAAACGCCAGGCCCGTCGCGTGCAGCCATGCGGGGTGTCCATCCGCGGGGCGCAACCGAACCGATAGCAGCAACGCGCCCCAGAGCAGCACCAGGAAGGGCGCCACATACCTGCCCTCCACGTAGACCAGGCTGTACACCGCGAACGCCGACAGGCTGACCAGCGTCAGCGGCCACGCGCCCGGCCGGGAGGGGTGCTGATGTCCACGAGCCATGAGCACGAGCAGGACCAGTCCGATCCCGATCATCGCGCCCTGGACGCGAAAAAAGAGTTCGAAGTAGCGCTGCAGGTTGAGCGCGATGACTCGCAACTGCAGTGCGGGTCGGAATCGCGCCTCGACCCCCGCATACCAGTATCCCTGGTCGTAAGCAAGCGGATAAGTGCCACCCACTGCGTTGTCGAAACGGTACACTGTGGGGGACGTGCTGGAGCGCGCGATGGGGTGGACCGGCTCCCCCTTCACGTCCGCTGCACCGGGCTCGTAATGCGGGTAGGGAGCACCGAGCACGTGTCGCAGGAAGGATGTCCGCCCGACCTCGCTGAAGGTGAAGCGCCCTGTCTCGGCCGACAGCGCGACCACGAGAGGACCGGCGACCATCACGAAGGCCGTTATGGCGGGCAGCAGCGCCCGGACTGAACGCCCGGACCGGACCAGGGCAACGCCGGTAACCAGGAGCGCGACGATGCCTAACGGGAACATCACGGCTTTGGCGAGGTAACCGGCGCCGAGCGCCGCACCCAGCGCCGCGGCCGTACCGCGGCGGGGATCGCCCGTGAGGAGGCGCAGCATCAGCCCCCCGCCAAGGAACACGAAGGCCGCCACCAGCATGTCGGGGGTGACCGTGAAGAGCCGGATCAGGCTCGTGGCCGTCCAGATGAACAGCCCGTACCCCATGACCAGGAAGGCCCACGGTGGAAACCGGTCTGGCGGGTGCGATTCGCCAGGGACCTCCGCGTAGTACCGTTCCGTCACCCGGCGCCAGAACCACTCGAAGCAGGCCAGCGTCAGGACGAACACGCCGAAATTCACGACGTGCACCAGCGGGAACTCCCACGTCAGCGAGGGACGGGCCACGCGCATAACGAGGCCGAGTATCAACGGGTAGAGCGGACTCCAGGTGCCATTCACGGCCATTCCCCAGTCCCCGCGCATCCACGCGTCGCCCTGGTCGAGATAGTTGATGCCATCCTCGCCCATGGACTCGGCCGCCATCGCGGCGCCGGCATTGACGGCGCCGAGGACGAGCGCGGCCAGACGAAGGAAGAGCAGCAGCCGCCGCGGCATTTCAGCCGCGCGCAACTGGCGGCCCGGCGTCCGGCGCGTCAGTCGCCGAGCCGCGCTCCGAGCGCTCCAGTGCCTGCAGTGCAAGCGACTGCACCAGCGTCGTCTGCCGTTCGTGAAGCTCGGTCAGCTTCACACTGAACAGGACCAGGACGAGCCCGATGAGCACGAACGCCAGGAGCGTGAGCGCGGAAACCGGGAAGACGGCGCCCAGCGCTGACGTCACCGCCGCCAGCAGGGGCGGTACCGAGACGAGGATGCCCACCGTGAGCGTGGAACCGATCCACAGCGCCGCGTAGCTGGCGTAGAGCCTCCCCGACCGGAGGAGGAGCAGGACAAATGCGATAAACAGCAGCGCAAGGATGTCGATGATGATCACGCCACGCAGGGTCATCGTACTCTTCCCCGAAGAAGGGCATCCAGCATGCCGGTGATGATGAAGAGTGTCGTCTTCACGGGGTAGGCAACGGCACTCACGAAGGAGTACATGCCCCTGCCCGCGGTGCGTTCCTGCACCACGATCGGGAGCTCGGCAATCCGGAAGCCGAGCAGCCGGAGACGCACCAGGACTTCAGTGTGGAAGTCGAGGAAACGACCTTCCAGCGCTGCGCCACAGGCGCGCGCTCGCATGGCCTTGAGGCCCGACGTGGTGTCATAGATACGCTGGCCCATCAGAAGACGGGTCAGCACCGAGAACGTCGCCTGGCCGAACCGACGCAGGAGCGGGCCCCGGTACGAGCGCGTCTCCACGAACCGCGACCCGATGACGACGTCGGCGCCGGTGGCTTCGAGCGCCTCGAGCAGCCGCGGGACGTCGCGGGGATCATGCTGCCCGTCCGCGTCGATGGTCACCACCACGTCGTAGCCGCGACGCATCGCGTAGAGAATTCCCGCCTGCAATGCGCGTCCGTATCCGACGTTGCACACCAACTCGAGGTGACGCTCTCCCAGGTCGCGGACGGCGTCCGCCGTGCCATCGCGCGATCCATCGGTGACCACCAGCCGCTCGACTCCAGGCGCTGCTTCGCGCAGCGCCTGCAGCACGGTGGCGATCGTCCGCGCCTCGTTGTATGCCGGTATCACGGCGAGTGTCCGAGGGCTCATTGAGGGACGCGCGGATCAGGGGTCGGCGCGGGCGCGCTTCTCAGGAGTCGAGTGACCGGCAACAGTCGGTTCGCTGCCTTGCGTGGGATCCTCAGCAGTCGTGCCAGGGCAGGATGCCGGAGCTTCCATCGCTCGTGGGCGATCACACGCTGGATCGCCTCGTAGTCGAGGTCTGCGGAGCGCATCTCCACCTCGAGCCAGTCGAGGAACTTGACACGCATCTGTCGCTGGTACTCGCGACTCGCGCGCGCCGTCATGGACGCCGGGTGCTGGCGATAACGGTCCAGGACGCGATCATCGACGACCACCGGGAAACGCGAGCCCACGCGCGCGTAGAATACCTGATCCTCGTAGAGGCCCTGAAACGTCTCCTCGAACCCGCCGACCGCCTCGATGGCCGACCGCCTGACGAGGATGCTGCAGGTGCACGGCAGCGCGGCCCTGCCACTGACGAATCGCAGAACGAATACCGGTGGGGGCTGAACCGATCCGCCTTCGACACCAAGGTCGGGCACGTAATCGTGCTTCCGGTTCGCCGACGGCGCGTGTCCCTCCCACGAATGCCAGTACAGCGTTGGGCCGTATGCCATCGCCGCCTCGGGACAGGCGGTGAGCCGCGCCAGCCGTTCGGCGAGCCGGCCCGGCTCATACGCGTCGTCCGCGTCGAGAAAGCCGATGACCGGCGCCCGGCTGTGAGAGACACCCAGATTGCGCGCGCCGCTCAGGCCGCGGGGTGCTCCGCCTACTTCGCCCACGACGCGGATGCGGGCAGGATCGAGCGAGGCCATGTCATGTGCGACGCGCGCACAGGCCCGGCTGGCGGCATCCAGGACCACCACCAGTTCCCACCGCGCTTCCGTCTGCCGCCTGACGCTCTCGATTGCCTCCTGCAGAAACTCGGGAGACGTGTCGTGGACAGGCAGCACCACCGACACCAGCGGATCGAGGGCAACGTCGTGCATTCAGTCAGTCCGGAGCTTCGCGGAGGATTCGAGGGACGCCAGCGAAAGTTCGAGCGCCATGAGGCACCAGAGTCGATGCGCGTGATTCTGGCGTCCCCGCACGTGCTCGTCCATCAGGCGCCCCACCTCTCCCGGTTGAAACAGTCCTCGCGCTTCCAGTCGATCGCGGGAAAGCAGATCGCGCATCCAGGGCTGCAGTTCCTGCGCCAGCCACTGCTTCATCGGAATGCTGAAACCCTCCTTGCCTCTTTTCAGCACGTGCGCGGGGAGCTGAGACGCGAAGGCACGTCGCAGGATCCACTTGGTGGTGCCGACGCGCAGCTTCCGGTCGGCCGGAATGCCCATCGCCATTTCCACCACCTCATGGTCGAGGAATGGAACGCGTACCTCCAGCGAGACTGCCATCGACGCCCGGTCCACCTTGGCGAGAATGTCGTCGGCAAGATACCCCCTGATATCGGCGTATAGTTGCCGATCGAGTCCCGTGAATCCCTGGGCCTCGCCCTCTCGCAAGAGGCTGCGGTAGTGCGCAAAACAGTCGCGCTGCGCCACACGCTGGTGCGCGTCGGCCGTATACAGCGACCGCCGCTGGTCCGCATCCCAGAAGACCAGCCAGCGCGCGTGCTCGAGGTCGTGAGGGAGGCGAATCCCTTCGACAAACCGCTTGAGCTTGTTCACGGACCCTTTCTTCCGGGACGTGGGTGGCAGGCCTGCAATAAGGGCGTCAACCGATCGCCACCCCCACCGGTCAGTCGCCCAGGCGATCCGACTTGCCCATCGGTGCGCCCGATAGTGGTCGTAGCCCGCGAACAGCTCGTCTCCACCGTCGCCGGATAGCGCCACGGTCACCTCGCGCCGCGCCAGCGCCGAAATAAGGAACGTGGGGAAGGCGGAGACGTCGCCAAATGGCTCGTCGTAGGCCTGGGCGAGTTCGGCATGGGTGTTCATCACGAATGGTCCCATCCATGCCACGGGCTCTCCAATCGGCTTGCCACCGAGGATGAGAACGTCCATCGAGGGGCTGCGGCTCTCCTGGGACTCGTCGGCGGCGAGGGACATGACGTCGCCCTGGCCGTAGAGCGCGAGCTGCCCCGCCACGATCGGCCGGTTGTCGTGACCGACGCTGCCCTTGCCGCCGAGGACATAGGCGAGGGCGTTGAAGTCGGTGCGCCAGGGCAGCCTGA
>DAIUET010000012.1:0-19503 GCA_036845045.1 Gemmatimonadaceae bacterium
GCCATCGCCAACTTCGGACGACCCGCCCTGGTCCTGTCGCACAACAAAACGCTCGCCGCACAGCTCTACGGAGAACTGAAGAGCTTCTTCCCCACGAACGCGGTCGAGTACTTCATCTCCTACTACGATTACTACCAGCCCGAAGCCTACGTCCCGACCACCGACACGTACATCGAGAAGGACGCGTCGATCAACGAGGACATCGATCGCCTGCGCCTCCGCGCCACGTCGAGCCTGATGGAGCGCGAGGATGTCATCATCGTCGCGACGGTCAGCGCCATCTACGGCCTTGGCGACCCGATCGAGTACCGCGAGCAGATGGTCATGCTCGAGAAGGGGCAGCGGATCCCGCGCAACACGATCCTCCGGCAGTTGGTCAACATCCAGTACTCACGGAACGACGTGGCCTTCGAGCGGGGGACATTCCGCGTGCGGGGGGATACGGTGGAGATCTTCCCCGCCTACGAAGAGCAGGGCGTGCGCGTCGAGCTGTGGGGCGACGAGATCGAGCGCATCTCGAAGATCAGTGCGCTCACCGGTGAGACGATTGCGGTGCTGGATCGGGCGGGCATCTATCCGGCGAAGCACTTCATCACCAATCGGCCGAGCCTGGAGCGTGCGGTGGGCGCGATCCGCACCGAGCTGGCGGAGCGCCTCACGCTGCTGCGCAACTCCGGCAAGTTGCTGGAGGCGCAGCGCCTGGAATCGCGGACCAACTTCGACATCGAGATGATGCTCGAAATCGGCACCTGCGCCGGGATCGAGAATTATTCCCGCCACCTCTCGGGACGTAAGGAAGGGGAACGGCCGGCCTGCCTGCTCGACTACTACCCCGCGGACTTTCTCGTCATCGTCGACGAGTCGCACGTCTCACTGCCGCAGATCCGGGGCATGTACAACGGCGACCGGGCGCGGAAGGAAGTGCTCGTCGAATACGGGTTCAGGTTGCCCTCGGCGCTGGACAACCGGCCGCTGATTTTCGACGAGTTCCTCTCGCTGGTGCCCCGGGCGGTGTTCGTCAGTGCCACGCCGGCGGAGCTCGAGCTGCAGATGTCCGAAGGCGTCGTCGTCGAGCAGATCATCAGGCCCACGGGACTGGTGGACCCTGAGATAGAGGTGCGCCCGGTCCGCGGCCAGGTGGACGACCTCCTCAACGAAATCCGCATCCGCGAACGGCGGAATGAACGCGTGCTGGTCACGACGCTCACCAAGCGGATGGCCGAGGACCTGACGGACTACCTGCAGCAGATGGGGGTGCGGGTCCGGTACATGCACTCGGACATCGATGCGATCGAGCGGATGGAGATCATCCGCGGACTGCGTTTAGGCGAATTCGACGTGCTGGTCGGCATTAACCTGCTTCGTGAGGGGCTGGACATGCCGGAGGTGTCGCTCGTCGCCATTCTCGATGCCGACCAGGAAGGGTTCCTGCGCAGCGACCGGTCGCTGATCCAGACGGTAGGGCGCGCGGCGCGGCACGAGCGGGGCCGGGCCATTTTCTACGCCGACCGGATTACCGACTCGATGAAGCGTTGCATCGAGGAGACGTCGCGTCGCCGCGAGATGCAGGTCGCCCATAACCTGGAGCATGGCATCACTCCGCGGAGCGTGTCGAAAAGCGTCGAAGAAGTGCGTTTTGTCACACGAGTCGCGGATTCGCGCCTGGAAAAAGAGGAGCGCCAGCGGCTGCGGAAGGTCGCCGAGGAGGTGTCGTCGTACAACCCGGCGCAACTCGACGAGATGATCCGGCAGCTCGAGCAGGAGATGCGAGCCGCGGCGGATGATCTGGACTTCGAGGTCGCAGCCCGATTACGGGACGAGGTTTTCGAGCTGAAGGCAAAGCGGGATGCCGCGCCGCGGCGCCGGGATGGGTTTGCGGCTATTCGGGCATCCTCAAGGTGACTACGAGGTCGGAGGCCAGAGGCCAGAGGCCGCAAGACAGGCCAGAGGCCCGAGGCCGGAGGCCAGAGGAGCGGCCGAGTCACCGGTCACCAGTCACGCTGACCGAACTGCAGGAGTGGGGAGAAGACTTTGGTCGACGGCTCAGTCCGCCCGCAATTGTGACACTCGAAGGAGACCTGGGGAGTGGGAAGACTACGCTGGCTCAGGCGATCTGCCGGGGTGTGGGAATCGTCGAGGACGTGACCAGCCCGACATTCTCGCTCGTGAACGAGTACCAGGTCGGCGATTCAACGCTCTATCACCTGGACCTTTATCGCCTGCGCGGGTCGGGAGATCTCACGAACGTTGGCTGGGACGACATTATCAACAGTGGCGGAATCGTGCTCATTGAATGGCCGGAACGGGCCGGCGTATTGCTGCCTGACGAGTCCATTCGCATCCGGCTCGAGCACATCCCCGGCGATGACACGCGTCGCCAGCTCATTCTGGTCTGAAGCGTGCTCGTCCTGGCGCTCGATGCCGCAACCTACTCGGGTTCCGTCGCGCTTATCCGCGACAACGTGGTCATCGCGCAATCCACCGTCGCGATGCGCGGAAAGAACGAGGAACGGCTCATGCCGGCGATCGCCACGATGCTCTCGGACCATTCGACTCCGGTCGGGAGCTTCGAGGCGGTAGCATGCGGAGCGGGACCCGGCAGTTTCACCTCCCTTCGCATTGCGGCATCTATCGCGAAGGGAATCGCCGCGGCGCAAAGCATACCGCTCCTCGTCGCGCCGTCGACCCTGCTCGTCGCCGCGAGCGCGGAACCGCCGCTGCATGCCGGCGCGTACCTGGTCGCCCTGGACGCGATGCGGGGCGACTTCTTCTGTCAGGACGTCACGGTTGGGTCGAACGGCGCGATTCACCCGGGAGATTCCTGGCGCGCGGGCCGTGCCCATATTGAGGAACAGGCGCGGTCGCGCGGGGCGCGGATCGTCGGGCCATCAGAGGCTCCCCCGTTGGTGCCGCACGCAAGTGGCTTCGCCCGACTCATGAGACTCGAACTGGTGCACGCTGTGGACCTCAGGACCTGGGAACCGAACTACGGCCGCAAGGCTGAAGCGCAGGTGCGCTGGGAAGCGGCGCATGGCCGCGAGCTCGGTAGCGGCTGATGGCGACGCGTGCGCGCCCGGCCGCGCTGACGATCCGTCGCGCCGAGGACCGTGACCTCGACGATGTCGCGGCCATCGAACGCGCCGTCTTCAACGACCCCTGGACCAGGCGGTCGTTTGTCGACCTCGTGCATGCTCCGCGCGTCGCGTTTCTCGTGGCGGCCGACGTCGACACCGTCGTGGGCTACGCCGTCGTGCTGGTGACGGGAGTGGAGTCGGAACTGGCGAACCTCGCCGTAGCGCGCCTCATGCAGCGCCAGGGGGTCGGAAAACGCCTGCTGCGGAAGGCGCTGAAGGCCGCCCGCGACGGCGGGGCGAAGGAGATCTTCCTCGAAGTGCGGGCCTCGAATGCCTCGGCGATTGCGCTGTATTCGGCCGAGGGATTCCAGGCGGTCGGCCGGCGCGTGCGTTACTATGCGCGACCGGTAGAAGATGCGATTGTGATGCGGGCCCCACTGGAGTGAGCGTCCAGTGCGCGATATTGCTACCCTGCGCAGTGAAACGTTTGCGGCCCGTTCCCCGGACACCCATACTGTGCTTGGCGAGTTGCTTACCTTTACTCGCCAGGAGGAACCGTGAGCCGAAGCCTGAACAAAGTCATGTTGATCGGGAACGTGGGGAACGATCCCGAGGTGCGTGCCACACCGAACGGCGCGCGCGTCGCGCAGCTCAATCTCGCCACGACGCGGACGTGGAACGGTCCGGGTGGTGACAAGCAGGAGAAAACGGAGTGGCACCGTTGCGTGCTCTGGAACGGCCGCGCCACTGGAGGCGGTCTTGCCGACGTCGTCGAGCGGTACGTCCGGAAGGGCGACCGTCTCTACATCGAAGGCAGCATCGAGTACCGCCAGTGGCAGGACCGCGAGGGGCAGACTCGCTACACGACCGAGATCAAGGTCCGCGAGATGATCATGCTCGGCTCGCGCGGGGGCGGCGGAGGTGGTGACGCAGAGAATGGTGGCGGACGGTCCCGCAGCGCGGCACCGGAGCGTGCGCGTTCATCGGCGGCGGCCGCCGGTGCGGACTCGGGTGGCGCGGGTGATTTCGAGGACTTCCCGGGGGCACTCGAAGATGAGGATGACGATCTTCCGTTTTAGCTGGACGCTGCTCATCGCGGGGGCCCTCGTGGCCCCCGCGCAACTTTCCGCCCAGCGAGCCGATACCGCTCGCACGCACGTCGTCAAGGCAGGCGAGACCCTGTGGGCGCTGGCAGCCAGGTATCTCGGTGATGGGGAACGCTGGCGGGAAATCCTCAGGCTCAATGCCTCCCTGCGCTCAGCCAGTTCCCTGACCGTTGGTTCCACGATCCGGATTCCGGCACGCGGGGCAGCGCGCGCGGAACCGAGGGACACGTCCAGACGCACGATGATCGTCTCCGACCCACCTCCGTCGCAGCGGAGTCCCGGTCGCGACAGCATCCGCCGGACGATTTTCTATGGAGCACAACCGGCCGGAGGATTCGTGCGGCTGGATTCCGTACGCCGCATTTCGATCGACTCCGGCGTGCCGGCGCGCGTGTTCGAGGGGGTCTCCGCGCCGTTCGTGGCGGATCCCGCCGTCCTCGATGGCGGCGGTCGCTGCGTCTCGGTCGGGCCGGCGGCGGCGCCCGAAGCACGTGGCGTGCTCCTTCAGGGTACCTTGTCGGTCCAGCTTCCGGCGGGCGTGTCAGCGGATACGGGATCGCGCTGGCTGCTCGTCAGGCGCGGACCGGAGCTGGAAGGATTCGGTATTGTGGCCATTCCGACAGGCGTCGTGCGCCTGACGAGCGCGGTTGACGCCGCGCCCACGGCGGAGGTCCTGGCCCAGTTCGACGCGATGTCGTGCGCCGATATCATCCTGCCGCTTCCCCCAATGCCGGCCACTCCGCCGGGCGCGTTGACCCCGGTGACGAATGGCGCCTCCGGCCGGATCGTGTGGGTGGCGAGCGAGTCGCAGCTGCCGACGCTCCAGCACGCGCTCATCCTCGACATCGGCGCCGAGTCGGGCCTGAAGGCGGGAGATCGCATCACCGTGTATGGCGGAAACGGGACCGCGACTGTTGCCCAGGCCGACGTCGTACACGTGGGTCGACGCACGTCGACCGCGCTGGTGGTGCGTCAGACGCTCGGCTCGCTCGCCGCCGGATTAAGCGTGCGCGTGACGGAAAAGCTCCCATAACGAGGGCGCGCGCGATTAGATTGGCGCCGTTCGCTGGCGTTCGCTCACAAGCCGATATCGCGGTGCCGTACACGGCGCGGGGCAGACGCCCGGCGCCGTTCGGTTATCGGGCGACTCGTCAGGCCAGAGGCGTTCACCGCAGCCAGGGAGCTACCGTCATGCGAGGTGAGGAGCTGTTCCGGGGAGGGGACGCATGACCGGGCGCGCGCTCGTAGCGGGCGGCGCCGGCTTCATCGGCTCTCATGTCGCCGACCTGCTGCTCGAAGAAGGGTACGAGGTCGAGATCCTCGACAACCTCTCGTCAGGCAGGAAGGAAAACGTCCCGCCGAGCGTGGTCTTCCACCAGCTCGACATCGAATCGGACGAAGCGGCCAGGGTCGTGCTCGAGGGTCGCTTCGACGTGTTGTTCCATCTGGCAGCCCAGATCGACGTGCGGAAGAGCGTCACGGACCCCGTGGCCGACGCCCGCAGCAACATCCTGGGGACGCTCAACCTGCTCGAAGCGGTGCGGGCAAGCGGTTTCGCGACACGTCTCATCTTCTCGTCCACGGGCGGGGCGATCTACGGCGACTTCGTCCCGATCCCGAGTGTAGAGGACATGCCGAAGGATCCGGAGTCGCCGTACGGCATCGCGAAACTCAGTGTGGAGCTCTACCTCGCCTACTACGGGCGTGTGCATAACGTGGACACGGTGGCGCTGCGGTACGCCAACGTCTACGGCCCGCGCCAGGATCCCCATGGCGAGGCCGGCGTGGTCGCGATCTTCTGCAACAAGGTCCTCAAAGGTGAACCGCTCGGGGTATTCGGCGACGGACGGCAGACCCGCGACTATGTCTTCGCCGGCGACGTGGCCCGCGCGAACCTCGCCGCCGCGACCGCGCAGCTGCCGCGCGCCCGGCAAGTGGACGTGCGCGCGTTCAACATCGGGACGGGCCGCGAAACCTCGGTCCTCGACCTTGCCGCGACGCTCCAGCGCGCGGCCGGCACCTCGGTGCCCGTTCAGCACCTTCCGGCTCGTCCCGGCGAGCTGCCACGGTCGGCTGTGTCGAACGAGAAGGCTGTGGCGTCTCTGGGATGGCGACCGGAGGTCAACCTGGAGGAAGGGCTTCGTATGACATACGAGTATTTCGCGAAGCGCTCGCGGGGTGCCACCCCGTGATCGCCGCCCTGAGCATCCAGGGCGGTCAACCGATTCCCACGACTCCGTGGGAACTCGTCACGGCGTCCGACACCGTGACGCAGGTCGTGCTCGGCTTTCTCGCCCTGCTGTCGGCCGTCAGCTGGACGATCATCTTCGCGAAATGGATGGAGTACAGGGCCGTGGAGCGGATGGGCGCAAAGTTCCTGTATGATTTCGAGCGCGCGCACTCGCTCGAGGACGCGGCGCGCCTGGCGTCGCGGGGCAAGCCGAACCCTTTCACGCGGGTCTTCATGCGGGCACACGCCTTCCTGACCGACTCGACGCCCGCGGTACCGGCGACCGCGGAGCGGACGGCGCGGCTGAACGCGGCGCAGGTCGAGGCGCTTCGCCAGGTGCTCGATTCGCAGACCGACACCGAGCGCGATGCGCTGGGACGCTACCTCACGGCGCTGGCCACCATCGGCTCGGTCAGTCCGCTGATTGGCCTCCTGGGCACAGTGCTTGGAGTCATCTCCGCATTCCTGGGCATCACGCAGAGCGGCTCGGGGAATATCGGAGCGGTCGCTCCCGGCGTGGCCCAGGCCCTCACCGCCACCGCGCTGGCCCTGGCGGTCGCTATCCCGGCTGTGTTCGGGTACAACATCTTCGCCAATCGGCTGAATGGGATCGATGGCGAGCTCGAGGGGTTTGGATCAGAACTGATTGCGCTGCTGGTGCGGGAAGGGAGGATCTAGGCCGGAGGCTGGAGGCTGAAGGCCAGCGGGCTTTTCGCGGAGGAGTTCGAGCAGGTGAGACGGAGACGGAGCGGGCGGCTCCACCTGAACGCCGAGATCAACGTGGTGAGCCTCATCGACGTGATGATGCTCCTGCTGGTGATCTTCATGATCACGGCGCCGCTGATGCAGGGCGGTGTGGACGTGAAGCTGCCGGAGGCGAGCGCCAAGGCGCTCGAGGACAAGGGCAGCCTCGTCGTGACCGTTGACCGGAGCGGCCGCATTTATGTCGACCGCGATCTCGTGACGTACTCGGAGTTCCGCGGGACGTTCAAGGCGTTGCTCCAGGCGCGGCGGTCGAAGGGCGTCACGTTCCGGGGTGACCGCGGCGCCAGCTGGGAACGCGTGTCGCAGGTGCTGGCCGTCATCCGAGACGCCGGTGTGGTGGACCTGGGGATCGTTTTGGAGCAGGAGCCACGGCAATGACCGCCGGCGCGGACACCCTTCGCTCGTCAGGCACGCGGCTCGGACTTCCGGTCACGCTGTCCGCCCTGGTGCACCTCGCCCTCGTCGCCCTGATCCTGTACGCGGCCCGTGGGTCGAGGCCCCGCGGAGAGGTCTACACCGTCAACCTTGTTGCGGCGGCCGCGGGACCACGCCAGGTGGGCCTCGCCGCGGTCTCCCAACCGAAGACGGAGCCCGATGCTCCCCTGCCGAAGCGGGCGGAGATGCAGCCGAAGGAGACGGTTCCGGTCAGTCGCCCGCGGGAGACGGCACGGACGCCGTCGCGCGCCACGCAGGTGCCTGACGCGAAGAGCGCGCGCTTCGACACGCCGGCCCCGAAGGCCGGTGGCGGCGAGACGGGCGGCAAGGGAACCGACGTCGCGAATGTCAGCACCGTCGGCAAGGAATTCCCGTATCCGGCCTACCTGCACAACATCATCACGCAGATTGCGCTCCGGTTCGATCCGCGCCAGAAACAGATGCTGACCGCCGAGGTGCAGTTCGTGATCCGGCGCGATGGCAGCGTGCACCTGATTTCGGTCCTCAAGCCCTCCGGCAGTTACGGATTCGACCTCGAGGCCAAGGGCGCGGTCGAAGCAGCCGGCGCGGCCCGCGCCTTCGGTCCTCTGCCTGACGGGTACAGCGACGACGCGCTCACGATTATTTTCACGTTCGATCCCAAGATCATCCGTTGATGCGACTATCAGTCCGCCGTCCAGGCGCCCTTGCACTGATGGCCGCGCTGGCCTTCCTCCTGCGCGGCGGCGTCGTGTCGGCGCAGGATTCCTCACTGACGGTCCGGATCGGGCTCACGTACTCGCCGGGCACGAAGCCGGGTGTGCTGGTGCTCCCGGTGAACGCCACGAACGGGGATTCCGTCCGCGCCATCCTGCAGCGCGACCTCGATTACGGCGATCGCGCCAATGTCATCGCGGGCGAGTCGATCGTCATGGACACGATGTCCGACGGCAGCCGCGGAAAGTTGAACTATCCGCTGTACGCGCGCCTCGGGGCGGCGGCGATCGTGCAGGCGACGGCCACCGCCGCGGGTCTCCACGTCGCCGTTCATGACGTGCGGACGCAACGCGTCGAACGGGTGAAGGACTTCCCACTGTCGGCCGAGCCCCTGTCACCGGAATGGCGGCAACAGCTCCATGCCATCTCGGATGCCGTCGAGTTCTGGATCACCGGCAGCCGGGGGATCGCCGCCACCCGGATCCTCTACTCGTCAGGCGGTCGTATCTGGCAGATCGACAGCGATGGCGCCAATCCCACGGCGGTTACGGCCGCCGGTGGTATCGCGCAGTTGTATCCGGCCTGGCATCCCAAGGCGACCCACATCACGTATACCGTCATGACGGCTGAGGGCACGCGCGTCGTGATCCGCGAGCTCAACGGGAACGGCGGCGCCACCCGGACCCTGCGCGCGCCACCCGGATCGGTGAACACGTCGCCGGTCTTCTCAGCCGATGGCGAGACGGTTCTGTACGCGCATGGATTGGACAACGGCACGGACCTCTACGCCGTCTCCCTGACGGGAAATGATTCGCCGCGCCGCGTCACGGTCAGTCGCGGCCGGGTCGCCGTGTCGCCCTCATACAGTCCCGATGGCCGGCGCATCGTGTTCGTCACCAACCGTCCCGGCGGCCTCGGTCTCTACATCTCCGACGCCGACGGGACAAACGCCGAGGCACTGACGCCGTTCAACTTCGGCGACAGATCGCAGCGTACCGATCCCTCCTGGTCGCCCGATGGTCGCCTGATCGCCTTTCAGGCGGAAACAGACGGCCGTACGCAGATCTACTCGGTGAGCCCGCGCGACCGCGGCGCGCCGCGACAGTACACGAACGAAGGCAGGAACGAAGACCCGTCATGGTCACCAGACAGCCGTCACCTCGTCTTCACCTCGAACAGATCCGGAAGCTGGCAGCTCTGGGTGCTTGATACGGAATCGAATCGAGTCCGCCAACTCACACGCGCAGCGAGCGGCGCCAGGGCTGGCGCATGGTCTCCTCGCCTCATCGTTCACTAGCAGTCCCGGTTTTCTCCCACCGCCCACCCCCCAGAGGAACTGAAATGACCCGCATGCATCGAGGAATCGCCCTGGCGCTGATCGCGACCATCGGCATTTCGGGATGTCGTCGGACCCCGGAGACGGTAGCCATCCCAACCGACACGACCACGGCGGTCCCCACGGAGACGTGCGACGCGGCGTGCCGGCAGCGTACTGCGGACTCCATCGCGGCGGCCAATCGTGAGCGTGACCGGCTGGCCGCCGAAGCGGCCGACCGCGCGCGGGCCTCGGCCATCGAGGCCGCCCGGAACACGCTGATGGCCACCATCTACTTCGACTATGACGCGTCGGAGATTCGCGGCGATGCCAAGGCAGCCCTCGACGCCAAGCTCCCGATCCTGCGCGCCAACCCCGGCATCCAGATCAGGATTTCGGGACACGCGGATGAGCGCGGTTCAGACCAGTACAACGACGCCCTGGGCCAGAGCCGTGCGGCCGCCACCAAGCGATATCTCACCGACAACGGCATCGACGGAGCCCGGATCACAATCGTGAGCTACGGGGAGCAGCGTCCCGCCACCACCGGCGCGGATGAGAGCGCCTGGGCGCGTAACCGGCGCGCGGAGTTTGAAATCACGGCTGGCAACATCGTCCCGCCCCAGTAAGGCCGGACGAATAGATTTGAGCTGCACGTCCACGGTACGCCGGGGGACGGGGACTCCCGTCTCCCGTCCCCCGTTTCCCGTCTGGATCATGAAGCTTCGTCTGCTCGGACCGGCTGCGCTGGTTTTCGCCTCGAGCGCCTGTTTCGCGACTCGCAACGACGTGCGGATCCTCCAGGAGGATATCCTCTCGTTACGCGCGGCAGAGGCGCGGGCCGATTCGGCGCGCGCGCGCCAATTGGCCGACATCTCGAACACGCTCAACACGACGCTGGTCGCGGTCCGCGACTCGGTCCGCGATCTTGGACTGCGACTGGTCACGTTCCAGGGCTCCACGCGCCAGGAACTCTATTCCGTGGGCCAGCAACTCCTGCAGCTCGGGGAGTTGATGGGGCAGAGCCAGGCCGCGATGCAGAGTTTCCGCGCGGACATCGAGGAGCGGAACCGGCAAGCGCTCGAGCAGGTGGTGCGTGGCGCCGGGCCCCCCGGTGCTCCCGGGGACACGTCGCGGGCCGCTGTTCCGCCGGTGCTGCTGACGGAAGGGCCTAACGTCTTGTACCAGATCGGCCGTGATCAGCTGTCGCGAAATGCCTGGACGGCGGCGCGGGACGCCTTCAATCGGCTGATCACGGAGCACCCGGCGTCGGATCTCGTCCCCGACGCCCTGCTCGGAATCGCCGACGCCTTCGACGCCGAGGGGAATCGGGTCGAGGGGGACAGCGTGTACCGGCTGGTGGTGTCGAAGTATCCGTCGGACGATGTCGCGCCGCGATCGCTCTACAAGCTGGGACTGTCGCTGGCGCGCCAGAGAAAGATGCCCGAAGCCCGCAAGGCGATGCAGGACGTGGTGCGGCTGTATCCCCGCTCCGATGAATCCACTCTCGCCACGGACTGGTTGACCCGGAACCCGTCCTGAGGATTCGTACGATGGGGCCGGGCATATCGGGAGAGATGCCGTTCCTCGACCACCTCGAGGAACTGCGGTGGCGAATCGTCTGGTCCCTCGGCGCCCTGGTGATCGGCGTCGGCATCTCGTTCTACTTCCTGTTCACGAACGACGACTTCATCCTGCGGGTGCTGTCGCAGCCGATCCAGCCGCACCTCGCCGACGGGAAGCTCATTTACACCCATCCGGCGGCGGGCTTCCGGGTGATCATGAACCTCTCGCTGCTGATCGGAACCATTCTCGCGTCACCGGTTATCGTGTGGCACCTCTGGGGGTTCCTCTCTCCGGCGCTCTACACACACGAGAAAAAGGTCGTCATCCCGATCCTGGTGATGGCGGCAATCCTGTTCCTCGCTGGCTGCGCCCTGTCGTGGTTCGTCATCCTGCCCCTCACGCTGAAGGTCTTCGCCGGCATCCAGTCGGAATCGCTGCAGCCGATGATCGGCGTGACCGAGTATTTCGGGTTCGCGATGGGGATGTCGGTGGCACTGGGCATCGCCTTCGAGCTGCCGACGGTCATCCTGCTGCTGTCGCTGCTGGGGATCGTCACGCCCTCGATGCTGCACCGCTTCCGTCGCTTCGCCATCGTCGGCGCGATCCTGTTAGGTGCGTTCATCACGCCGGGGCAGGATCCCATGAGCCTCCTGCTGATGGCGGGACCCCTCTACGCGCTGTACGAATTGAGCGTGATCCTGTCGGCGGTGGTATTCCGGTGGAGAGCGCGGCGCGAGAAGGCGGAGGCAGCGGCCGAGGCAAGCAGGGCGCCGGCGTGAGGGAGCTGGGCTCGATCGGGCAGAAGTTGATGGGCGTCACGAGAGCGGTGTGGAACGGGCGAGGTCTCGGCGGTCATCCTCGTTCCGTCATCCGGTTTCTCTCACATCCCACCTCCCACATCCGCCTGCTATGTGCGTCCAGCGTGCTCCTGGCGCTGACGCTGTGGACGGGAACTGCGCAGGCGCAGGATCCACCCCGGCCGCCGGTGCCGGACTCCATCGCACGGCGCGATTCCATCGCCCGGCGCGACTCGCTCGCCCGTCTCGATTCGATCGCTCGCGCTGACTCGACGTTCCGGCGCGACTCGCTGCGTGCCGACACGGTGCCGCAGAAGCGTCTCATCACCTGGGACGAACCCGACTCCGTGATGGCGCAGCTGCTGCAGCGGCAGGGGTATTCGGTGACCCGCTACCAGGGCAACACGGTGCGCCTCGAGGTGAAGGAGAAGGAGATGTACCTGCGCGGCAAGGCGCAGGTCGCGCGCGACTCGGCCATCCTCCTCGGGGACACGATCCTGTACAACGATCTGACGCAGATCGTCGAGGCGCGGGGCGACACCGTGCTGCTGCGCGATCCGGCGCGTGGTCCCGATGACGTCGTGGGGCGGGAACGATTGCGGTATGACGTGCTGAATCGCGAAGGCAGCATCCGCGAGGTCTCCACCGCGTTCGAAAGCGGTGAGCGCTGGATCGTGCATGGCGGGGTGGCGGCGTTCAAGGGCGACACCACCGAGGACGGAGTGTCCACCTTCTATGCGCGGCGCGGGATGTTCACCAGCTGCCAGGATCCGACGCCGCATTTCCACTTCGCGTCGTCCGAGATCAAGATGATCGCGAAGGACATCATCGTGGCGCGGCCGGCCATCCTCTACATCGCCGACGTACCCGTGTTCTGGCTTCCGTTCATCGTGCAGGACGTGCGGAGCGGACGGCGCAGCGGCATCATCCCGCCCCGGATCGGGGTCTCCGACATCATCCGCAACCGGTCGGGGTACCGGCGGATGATCGAGGACTTCGGCTACTACTTCGCGCTGAGCAACTACCTCGACGCCCAGTTCACGATGGACTGGCGCAGCAGCGCGCGCCCGGATGAAGGCGACCCGGGATGGGTGAAGTTCAACTCGCGGTTCCGGTACTCGTGGCAGGACCGCTTCCTGAGCGGCGAGCTGGGGCTGTCGCAGCACTTCCTGCGCGATGGATCCACCAACCAGCAGTACTCGCTCAGCCACCGCCAGGAATTCTCGCAGCGCACGAAGCTGTCGGCGAACCTCAACTACGTCACCAACACCACCGTCCAGCGGAACACGCAGTTCAACCCGTTTGCCGCGGTCCAGGTCATCTCTTCGCAGCTCAACTTCAGCACCGGCCGCGGCCCGTTCTCGCTCTCGCTGGGCGGTACGCAGCAGCAGTTCCCGGGACGCGAGGCCATCGACCGGACGTTCCCCACGCTGTCGATCACGTCCAGGCCGATCACCGCCGGCGACTGGCTGACGTGGACACCGTCGTTCAACCTGACCAATACCGAGAACCTGCACATCGATCGTGTCGGTGACTTCGCCTTCCGGTACATCACCGGTCCAGGCGGGGTCCTGGACAGCATTCCGCTCGACCGCAACGCCCGGAACACGTCGATGCGGTTCGACACGCCGGTGCAGATCTTCGGCTTCGACTGGCGCAACTCGTTCAGCGTGACCGATCGCTTCAACGACTTTCCCTCGAAGCGGGTGGTCGTCGACGTCAACGACACCACCCAAAAGGACCTGCGCGTCTACAAGCGGACCTACCTGACCGAGGTCAACTGGGAAACGGGCTTTTCGCTGCCGGGGTTCCTGCAGGGGACGTGGAACCTGTCCCCCTCCGTGTCGATCCAGAAAGTCGATCCGCACGGGCTGCTGGTCCGCTCGGAACGGACGGGGAACCGCTTCGTGGCCAACGCGCTGCGACCCGCGTTAGGCGTCAGCCTGTCGCCGACCCTCTACCGGCGGTTCCCGGGTTTCGGCCCCGTGGCGGCCATCCGGCATGCGATTTCGCCGTCCCTCAGCTTCCAGTACACGCCCGCCGGCGACGTGAGCGACGAGTATCTCGAGGCCATCGGGGCGACCCGCGTCGGCTACCTCGGCGCCAACCGCCAGCAGACGCTGAGCCTGAGCCTGAACACGACCTTCGAGGCCAAGCTGCGGCCGCGGAACGATTCCATTCCCGAGGAGCAGTGGCAGAAGATCAAGCTGCTGGCCCTCGGATTTTCCTCGCTGGGCTGGGACTTCGAGCGGGCCCGCGTGACGAAGCAGACCGGCCTGACGAACCGCACGTTCGGCATCACGGCGCGGTCGGACCTGCTCCCCGGTTTCGACATCGGCGTCGACTGGTCGCTCTTCCAGGGCGATCCCATCTCCGACACGGCGGTCTTCAAGCCCTACCGGGAGTCGATCCGCGGGACGCTCTCCCTGGGTCCGGCCTCGCCGATCGTGCGCGGACTCGCCCGGTTGCTCGGCATCCATCTCTCGGACACCGCGACCGCGGGGGCGCCCGGGAGCACACCGCCGCCGACTTCGCCGGCCGGTGCGTCGCCGGGTTTCGTCGCCGGGCAACCCATCGCCGGATCCATCAGCCAGATCGCCGGCCAGATGTCCGTGCCGGCGGGCCGCGGCTGGGAATGGAGCCTGACGTACAGCGCGCAACGCACGCGACCTCCCAGCGGCTCGGGCGTCGTCACCGTCGATCCGTTCGCCGACTGCCGGCCGTACCAGCTGGACCTGCTGCTGTACGAGAGCTGCGTCCAGCGCATGGCGCCGACCAGTGACTCGCAAGGCGCCGGACTCGGTGGAACCGGAGGCGGCACCTACTTCGTCACGCCGGCGCAGGCCAACGCCCAGTCGAATCTCTCCTTCCACATCACGGAGAAGTGGGGGGCACAGTGGTCGACCACCTACGATTTTTCGCGTAGCGAGTTCGCGAGCCAGATGTTCACGCTCACCCGTGAAATGCACGACTGGAACGCGACCTTCGCCTTCATGCGCGCCCCGAACGGGAACTTCACGTTCAACTTCCACATCGCGCTCAAGGCGCAGCCGGACATCAAGTTCGACTGGGACACCCGCGATTATCCGCGCGGATACACGGGCGTCCGCCGCTGAGGCGCGGCCTTGAATTGGCTGTGGGGCTCGTGGACATTCCGCGCATGACCACGCCCCTCGCGATCGACGGCAACTCCCTCAGGCTGGACGACGTGTTTCGCGTGGCCCGGCAGCGCATCACCGTCACGCTGGCCGATGACGCGCGAGCGCGGATGCAGCGTGTCCGCGACGTGGTCGACCGGAAACTCGAGAGTGGCGAAGCGGTCTACGGTGTCAACACCGGTTTCGGCAAGCTGTCGGAGATGACGATTCCGCCCGACCGGCTGGCCGACCTCCAGGTCAATCTCGTGCGCAGCCACGCGGCCGGCGTGGGTCCGCTGCTGCCGGAAGAGGAAGTGCGCGCGATGATGCTGCTGCGCGCGAACGTGCTGGCCAAGGGCCATTCCGGCGTCCGCCCCGAACTGGCGGATCTCCTCCTCGGCATGCTGAACGCCGGGCTCTTTCCACCGATCCCGGAGCAGGGAAGCGTCGGCGCGAGCGGCGACCTCGCGCCGCTGTCGCACCTGGCGCTGTCGCTGTTAGGCGAAGGTGACCTGTGCGCGGGGCCGCGACGCGGCCCGGCAGAGGAAATGCTCGCCGAGCGCGGCCTGCGCGCGATTCAGCTCGGGCCGAAGGAGGGCGTGGCCCTGGTGAACGGGACACAGGCCCATACGGCGATTGCCGCGCTGCTGCTCCTCGACGCCCACGTGTTGTGGAACGCGGCGCATGTCGCCGGCGCCGCGTCACTCGACGCGCTGATGGGAACACCGGTGGCATTCGACGAGCGGATTCACGGGGCGCGGGGCCAGGCGGGCCAGATCCACTCGGCGGCATTGCTGCGGCACTTGCTGGCTGACAGCGAGATCCGGGAATCGCATCGGACGGGCGATCCCCGCGTGCAGGATGCCTACGCGCTGCGGTGCATGCCGCAGGTGCACGGGCCGGTGCACGATCTGTTGCGCTTCGCTTCGGACATCGTGCAGCGTGAACTGAACGCGGCGACCGACAATCCCCTCGTGTTCGAGGATGGCGCGCTGCTGAGCGGCGGTAACTTCCATGGCCAGGCCGTCGCCATGATTCTCGACCTGCTTGCCATCGGCATGACGAACCTGGCGGTCATCGCGGAGCGGCGCATCGATCGTCTCGTCCACCCGGACCTGAACCAGGGCCTGCCACCGTTTCTCACGCAGGATGCCGGCGTCAGCTCGGGATACATGATCGCCCAGGTGACGGCCGCGGCACTGGCCAGCGAGTGCAAGGTGCTGTCGCACCCGGCCAGTGTGGACTCCATTCCGACAGACGGCAGCAAGGAAGACGTGGTCCCGATGGCGATGGGCGCCGCGTGGAAGCTGCGGCGGATTGTCGCAAACGTCCGCCATGTGCTGGCCATCGAGCTGCTGTGTGCATGCCAGGGGCTCGATTTCCGGCGCCCGCTACGGTCGAGCGCGCCGGTAGAGCGGGCACACACGCTGGTGCGCGGACTGGTGCCCACCATGGACAGTGATCGGCCGGTGTCACCTGATATCCTTCTTGTCGCGGACGCGATCCATTCGAGACAGTTTGAGTCGATACTTGGTCCTGGGTAGTGGAAGACACGTACAGCACAAACTGGACGCTCGTAACGCCGGGCAACTCCGCAACTCTGCAACTCTGCAACTCTGCAACTCGGCATGACCGCCACGTTGACTGGGCCTGAATCCGAGCGCCGGGAGGCGATCCGGGCGCCGCGAGGTACGGAGCTCTCCTGCAAGGGCTGGCAGCAGGAGGCGGCCCTGCGGATGCTGATGAACAACCTCGATCCTGAAGTCGCCGAACGGCCGGAAAACCTGGTCGTATACGGCGGAACCGGCCGCGCGGCACGTTCCTGGGAGGCGTTCGACGCGATCGTGCGGACCCTGCGCACGCTCGGGGCGGATGAGACTCTCCTTGTGCAGAGCGGGAAGCCCGTCGCTGTTTTCCGCACGCACCCGCATGCGCCGCGCGTGCTGATCGCGAACAGCAACCTCGTAGGTCGCTGGGCCACCTGGGACGTGTTCCGCGACCTCGAACGGCGCGGGCTGACGATGTATGGCCAGATGACCGCCGGTTCGTGGATCTACATCGGGACCCAGGGCATCATCCAGGGGACTTACGAGACGTTTGGCGCCGTCGCGCGCGAGCATTTCGGCCGAACGCTGGCCGGGAGGTTCGTGCTCATCGCTGGACTGGGCGGGATGGGTGGTGCGCAGCCCCTGGCGGCAACGATGTGCGGCGCGGCGTTGCTGGCGATCGAGGTCGACGAATCGCGCGTCGACAAGCGCATCGCCACGCGGTATTGCGACCGGAAGACGGGCTCGCTGGACGAAGCTCTGGCGTGGATCGGCGAGGCGGCGGGTTCGCGGCAGCCGTTGTCGGTCGCGCTGGTCGGCAACGCGGCCGACGTGCTTCCCGAGCTGGTGCGCCGTGGGATCACGCCCGACGTCCTGACGGACCAGACCAGTGCGCACGACACGCTGAACGGCTACGTGCCTAACGGGATGTCCCTCGCGTCGGCGCGGGCGCTCCGGCAGGCCGATCCGGACGGGTACGTGCGGCGCGCGACGGCCTCGATCGTGGAGCACGTGCGGGCGATGCTGGAGCTGCAGTCGCGCGGTGCGGTCACCTTCGACTACGGCAACAACATCCGGACGGTCGCGTTCGACGCCGGTGTCGCCAATGCGTTCGCGTTCCCGGGCTTCGTCCCCGCGTATGTGCGGCCCCTGTTCTGCGAGGGACGTGGGCCCTTCCGCTGGGTCGCCCTCTCCGGCGATCCGCAGGACATCCATCGCACCGATGACCTGGTGCTCGAGCTGTTTCCCGACGATGAACACCTGCGCCGCTGGATCACGCTCGCCCGGGAACGGATTCAGTTCCAGGGGCTTCCGGCTCGCATCTGCTGGCTGGGTCAGGGCCAGCGGGCGCGGTTCGGGGTCGCGCTCAACGACCTCGTCGCGCGCGGCGCGGCCGGCGCGCCGGTCGTGATCGGGCGCGATCACCTGGACACCGGCAGCGTAGCGTCGCCGTTTCGCGAGACCGAGGGAATGAAGGACGGCAGCGACGCGATCGCCGACTGGGCGATCCTCAATGCCATGCTGAACGTGGCCAGCGGCGCGTCGTGGGTTTCTTTCCACCACGGTGGCGGCGTGGGGATCGGCAACTCGCTGCACGCGGGCCAGGTGCTCGTCGCCGACGGCACGCCGGAGATGCGCGTCCGTCTCGAGCGCGTCCTCACGAACGATCCCGGCATCGGGGTCGCGAGGCATGCGGACGCGGGGTATGACTCTGCGCTTGCAACCGCGAGTCGGGAAGGCATCAGGCTTCCGATGCGGGAAACATGAGAGGTCAGAGGTCAGAGGTCAGAGGCCAGAGCAGTTGCCGTTCCTCTGACCTCTGATCTCTGACTCTGACCTCGTCCAACGCCAATGCTCTCCTCGCGCTTCAAGCCCTGGCACGTCCCGCTCTTCCTGGCCAAGTACGCCTGGCTCGGCGTGACCCGCCGGCCCGTGCTGGTCCACTTCGAGGTCACGATGCGCTGCAATGCGCGTTGCGGCTTCTGTGATTACTGGAAGACGCCCGCCGAGGCCCGCGAGGACGAGACCGAGCGTTGTGCGGAGGCGGCGAGGTTCTTCAATCCCATGCTCGTCACGTTCACCGGCGGCGAACCGCTGCTGCGACGCGACCTCGAAACGCTAGTCGCCGCGGTACGCGACGCCGTCCGCCTCAAGTACATCACGCTCCTCACGCATGGCGGCATGCTCACCCCCGAGCGAGGCCGCTCCCTCTGGGACGCGGGCGTCAGCCAGTTCAACATTTCGCTCGACTATGTCGATGGTCGACACGATGTCGAGCGTGGCATCCCGGGGCTCACGCAGAAAATCCTTGCGACGGCGACCGCCATGCGCGAGGCAGGGATCAGCGCGATCCGCTTCAACACCGTCATCAAGCGCGATAACCTCGACCACGTCGTCGCCGTCGTCCGCGCGGCGCAGGAGATCGGCGTCGGCGTGAACTTCAGCGTCTACACGGATTTCAAGAACGGGAACGGCGATCACCTGATCCAGAACGGCGCCGTCGATCACGCCGACACGGTCATCCGCGAACTGCTGGCGATCAAGCGAAAACGCCGGGGCGTGATCACCAACTCGGATTACTATCTCGAGCAGATCCCCCGCTACCTGCGCGGTGAGATGACGGAACCGTGTCAGTCAGGTATCCGGACGATTCACATCGATCCCACCGGGCACGTGAAGCGATGCCCGGATTTCCCGACCGACTTCCATTGGCGCGACTTCAGGCGATACAAACCCATCGACTGCAACCGGTGCTTCTACGCCTGCCGCGGCGAGGCACAGGCGCCCCTGCGGTTGTCGCGCGTGCGTGACGTCATGGCGCGACCGTATTCGTGA